>DFSJ01000157.1 GCA_002378585.1 Flavobacteriaceae bacterium UBA3440
GCCCCCAACAACAGGACAGCTAAGCTTAAACTCAGCGCACGTGCATTCCATTTATTTTTCATCGCAATTAGTTTAATTGCGCTGTAGGGTTTAGGGCCTTTTTTGGGGGCGTTTAGACAAATGACCTGAAATTAGTTCATGAACAGAGGAATATTTGCCCAGAGGTAACAATCTCAAGTTCAGAAGAAAAACAACGTTCTCTTAACAATCATTAACGACACCTTAACGGAGCCAAACACATAAGCATTGTACTTTTGTGGTATCAAATCATTTGAGTTGGTTTAGTTTAGTTTGAAAAGTCCGTTCCGAGCTGGTTACTCGAAAACGGACTTTTCTATTTTAGCGACCAGCATATGCTTCCTAACCTTTTGATAACTTCTGGGCAACAGGGAAATAACCATAGGATAATCCTGGGTTCACCTATCATGAGCTTTCCATTCATTTATTTGTAACAAAGCTCAATGAATGCCCCAAAAACGCAAAGCCAAAAATCAAAGAGCGCTTGACCTCTTGGTTTTATCGGATGTGCATCTGGGCACCTACGGGTGTCATGCCAAAGAATTATTGCAGTACCTCAAGTCCTTGGAGCCCAAGGAAGTAGTGTTAAACGGAGACATTGTCGACATCTGGCAATTTTCCAAGAACTATTTTCCTAAAGCACACCTCAAGGTGATTAACCATCTGTTGAAGTGGTCATCAAAAGGGATTAAGGTGCATTACATCACAGGGAACCACGACGAGTTTTTGCGCAAGTTTGACGGTACAAGAATGGGTGGGTTGGAAATCAAAAACAAACTGGTGTTAGAGCTTCATGGACAAAAGACGTGGATTTTTCACGGGGATGTATTCGATGTCACCATGCAATACTCCAAGTGGCTAGCCCGACTGGGCGCCGTAGGATACGACACCTTGATTTTGATCAACCGAGCAGTTAATTGGACGCGGATGAGGTTGGGTCAAGATCGAATCTCTTTCTCCAAACAGGTGAAAGAAAAAGTGAAGAAGGCGGTGTCCTTCATCAATAGTTTTGAACAAACGGTGGCGGAAATCGCATTAGAAAACCAGGTGGGGGCGGTGGTTTGTGGACACATCCATCACCCGATCATCAAGGATATTGAAACCCCTAGAGGGACAGTAACCTATTTAAATTCAGGAGATTGGGTGGAAAGCCTCACCGCCCTAGAATACCACAAGGGGGCGTGGTCTTTGTATCAACACGATCTCAATCAAGTTTCAGAGGAACAGGACATCCAAGAGACTATTGATCGGTCGCCAAAAGAATTATTTGCCGAAATTTTAACCAACATCAAGACCAAGGCTGCTTTATGAATATTTTGTATGCGTTACAAGGTACCGGAAATGGGCATGTAGCTCGGGCTTTGGAAATTGTCCCCATTCTGAACAACCGAGGACAGGTAGATGTGGTCGTCAGTGGTGATGAATCACAGGTGGCGCTGCCTTTTGAGGTGATGAAACACTATCGGGGCATTACGTTTAAAATGAATAAGACTGGAGGAATCAGTCTTTGGAAATCTTTGATTCACTTTAGGTTGGTTACTTTTTTACGGGACGTTTGGAGTTGCCCTGTAAAGAATTATGATTTAGTCATTGTCGATTTTGAACCTGTGGTGGCCTGGGCTTGTGTGCTCAGGGGTGTCAAGTCCGTGGGGATGAGTCACCAGCTGGCCGTATTGGCCCCCAAAGCCCCAAAGGCAGCCGAAGGAAGATTATTGGGAATGGCGATTCTCAAGTACTACGCGCCTACTTATGATCAAGTGGGCTTTCATTTTCGCAAATACAACAAACGAATCTACGGGCCAGTAATTCGATCGGAGGTACGGGAGTTGCAGCCCAGAAAAAGAGGATTTTATCTGGTGTATTTGCCGGCTTATTCCCTAGAGCACCTCAGCGCTTATTTCAGGGCATTTCCGGAAATCCGCTGGAAGATTTTCACCCGACACACGATCCAAAAAACGGAAGAAGGCAACGTTAAGGCTTATCCCATCGATCAGGAAAAGTTTCTGAAAGCGTTGAAGAATTGCAGCGGCGTGATTTGTGGCGCTGGATTTGAGCTTCCAGCCGAAGCGCTTTACCTGCAGAAAAAAGTGATGGTAGTCCCCATCAAAGGTCAATACGAACAGGCCTGTAACGCCCTTTCACTTCAAGAATTAGGCGTGCCAGTTTTGCATGAACTCAACCCCCAGTCAGTAGCTTCTGTCCAAACATGGATTGACAACAAGCAAGAAGTTGCCATTGACTTTTCTGACAAAACTTCGTTTATTATCGATCGGGTCATTATTAGAAATTGCCTGCAAAGCCAGCTGGTTTAGGGCCGCCTTACAGGCAATTCTCCAGGTGTAAACAACTATTTAGATCGGCAACTCGAAACCAGCCCTGTAGGTTTTGGAGACAAATTGATTGACTTCATCCAGGTTGGTAATCTTCATGTTGGCGCCATCCCAATACAGTTTTTTGCGTCCGAAGTAGTTTTGGTTGCCCTCGGAATCTTCGCGGCGCATCTGGTGAGCCTTGATGGCGAGATTCCCCATTAGGACCGTTTCCGTAAATGGACCCGCATAGTCAAATGAAGCAGTAAGCGCTTTGTGTTGAGCGGAACCAAATCCAGCCTTACAAGCCTCTGTCCAGTTTTGGTTGTGGATTAAGTCTAGATTTCCAGCTTCATCGGTGTTGAGGTGGTCCACTTCTTGACCTCCAATATACAGTCTTGGGTGATTGCCGTACGTGTCTGCAGTGATGATGCCGTGTTCTCCCATCATCATTACACCGCTGGAATCCGCTACGTATTTATCGGCGATTTCATCTGGAATCGCAGGTTGTATACCCCCATCAGTCCATTCGAAGACCACTCCTTGTGGGTTGTGGTCGTCTTTAGGGAAATCAATGGTAACGCGCGTGGCCAATGGGCAGGCTTCAGGCGTATATTCAGGCACCCACATACGGGTATATACATCGGCCACACTGCACTGAACGGCAGAGGGGTAGCCAAGTTTTAATGCTTTATATGGAGCATCAAACAAGTGACACCCCATGTCTCCTAGAGCACCAGTTCCATACTCCCAGAATCCTCTCCAGTTAAACGGATGAAGATTTGGGGTAAACGGGATTTTTTTGGCGGGTCCTAGCCATAAATCCCAGGCTAAATCACTGGGCTTTTGGTCTGGCGCAGCTGCGGGCATTTTAACCCCCTGTGGCCATACAGGTCGGTTGGTCCACACATGTACATGTTTGATGGTGCCAATTCTTTTTTGGTCTACCCAATCAATAATTTTTAATACACCTGGGTTAGAACCTCCTTGGTTTCCCATTTGGGTCACCACTTTTTGGGACGCGGCTGTTTTGGTTAACAATCGGGCTTCTGCCAGTGTATGTGTTAACGGCTTTTGCACGTATACATGCATCCCGCGCATCATGGCGTTGTAGGCTATAGGGGCGTGTGTGTGATCCGGGGTGCCCACGGTAACCGCATCAATTCCTTTAACCTTGTCAAATAATTCGCGGTAGTCTGCAAAATAAGCAGCATCCGGATGGGCCTTGACATTGGCCGCAGCTTGTTTGGGGTCGATATCACAAATAGCGACTACTCTATTTTTTCCGCCGTTGTAGGCGTTGCGCAAATCGCTGGCCCCTTTTCCGCCAGCACCGATTCCAGCGATGGCTAGTTGGTCAGAGGGCGCGGTAAATCCAGGACCGCCCAATACATTTCTAGGAACTATATAAAAGCCAGTGCCTAAAATGGCACTCTTTTTGATAAAGTCCCTACGTGAATTATTATTTTTCATTTGGTTGATTTTTAGCTTCTCTAATATATGAAAATATGGCTCCCAATACCGAACTTTATACCATCCGTAAAATCAATTAACTCATGAAATGGATTTTAACCGCTATGTTGCTGGCATTCACTCTATGTGAAGAAGAACCCATAATCTCTGACTTAGAATTTGAATTGTCGGATACCTGGGTATTGGACAACAAAATTTGTTACTGCTATTTTGGTGAAGATGCCGAGTTTAACAACACTTGGATGAATTTCGATCCAACACTAAAGACCATCAGTGTCACTGAATATGGACCAGAGCCTTATGGGAGTGAATTCACAGGGTCTCAACCCTACCGGCTGAGAGGGGATGTCGTGACGATTAAATCCGGCAGGTCCTACCAAGTTAAGGTAGCAGGAAATTTCGCTACCTGGACCTATTTGGATGTACCTGAAATAGCCGATGATGAAGTAACTTTTGTGTTTCGAAGAGCTGAAAACAGCGACTGCACTACAGGAGAGCCGCCTTTAGAAATAGCCTGCACCAAGGAGTATATGCCTGTTTGTGGCTGTGATGGAGTCACTTATGGAAACGCATGTGAAGCGACTGTCAATGGGGTAAAACGATGGATATCCGGCGAATGCAGTCAAAATGACTAGCGTCGATAGTTAAGGCCCATAAAAAAAGTTCTTCCAGGTGCTGGATCAAAATAACGCCCGCCAAAGGCATTGATTCTGACCTGATCCAGCAGAGATGCGTTCCACAAATTATTGATCCCTCCGTGCAGACGCAAGGAGCGCCCCCCCCAAGTGGATGTTTTAGAAAACCCTACATGGCTTTGGTAGCTGGCTTTTGTTTGCTGATAGCTGCTGTTGGAGACAAATACGCCGCCTGCCCACAAATGCTCCCAGCTAAGGCTCCAGCCACCTCCTTGTCTAGACAAAGCCATCCAATATTGATGTGCGGGAACTCCGGGTAAATGATTTGGCGAGGCCTCTTCAACAGGGTCTATCACTGTTTTTTGCCATTGCCCACTGTGGGACCAAGTCCATTTTTCCCATGTCTTTTCCCAATGAAATTCTGCACCTAAACGTTTAGAAACCCCTTGGTTGCGAAAGAATACCCGCTCGCCCAAACCCGATATGGTATACGGCGCCCACTCGTTGTTCCCCCAAATGCCAAAAAGGGCAACAGACCAGGGTTGTCCTGAACGGGTGCTTTTGGCGCCAATGTCCCAAGAACGATAGGTGCTGGGCGTGAGGTCTGGATTAAACCCTGAACCGTATGGGTTTTGGCTCAGTTCGTTGAGTGTTGGGGTTTCAAAGCTGCTGCCCCACAAGCTGTACATCATCCAATCTTTTGGCTTATTCCATTGAATGGATAAAGAGGGGCTTACGGGAAAATATTCGGTACTCGACGCATCAACACCAATGGATACTCGGCTGACACGGACGCTTCCGGACCCCGTAAAAGCTCCTAGAATTCTGGAAAAATGGCTAAACAAAGCGCTTTCTGTATACAATTCCTTTTGATCGGACCACGCT
>DFSJ01000102.1:0-432 GCA_002378585.1 Flavobacteriaceae bacterium UBA3440
ACGATACCTACAGGCTTGTTGAGTGCGAGGTAAACATGGGCTTTTTCACGGCTATTCACCTCAGTTCCGTCCACTGAAATTCGGTCCAGATGGGTTACTTTGGTACCCATTTCAGGAACAGCACCATTGATTTTTACCCGACCTTGTTCGATCAGTTTATCTGCTTCCCTGCGTGAGCAGTAACCTATTTCACTTAAAAATTTATTGATCCTGATCGGTTCCATAAGGAGCTATTTACCCGTTGGGTTCTTTATCAATTCTGTTTTCATCAAAAGCACTGGGCAGCATTTTAGGAATCAACTTGACCACTAAAGGCAACAATAGTGCCCCCCCGGGCAAGAGAAATATAGCCAATGAGGGAATGCTTTTGAAAATATCAAGGAGTTGTTCCTGAACTTTTTTACGCTCTTTAACGTCTAGCTCCTTATGGGT
>DFSJ01000102.1:761-2429 GCA_002378585.1 Flavobacteriaceae bacterium UBA3440
CTTTTGCTGTTTCTTAAAATAAGCTTCTGGATCCATTCTTTGATGCGGTCATATAATTGAACACCAAAAAGCCCTTCCCATCCATCATCGATAAATCCCTGGTGATTTTCTAGCCATTTGATCTGTCCGTTGTAGCGTTCGCTGAGGTATGCAGGATCAATGTTGGTTTGAGATCCCCATAGGTTTACCTGGGACCACACCGGTTTTTTCGCTTGGGTTAGGTAGGCAAATAAACAAAAATCAACCATATAGCGGGCTGCGATGGGAGGATAGGCTTTAACAGATATAGGGGTTTGAAGTAATTCTTGATCCAGTAAAAGTTCTTGGGCGACGAATTGGGTGCCATGAATCAATTGGGGCTTCATTATTTCCCATACCCCCAGACTACCCATCAATTGATACAGCAATCCGAAACAGGTTAATTCGAGTTCTTTGCGGTACTCAAGGACGTTTTTATTTCCCTCTAGGTAGGCCATCCACGCCAACATATCTTGAAACAGCCAGATATTGATGATCGATTGACCCAAAGCACCTAAGACAAAACCTTGGTTGGGGAATATCCTGGATTCTAGGGTAGTTTCTAGTTGGCTGTAGGAATCATTGGCAAATCCTAATCTTCCCAACATCGTTTTTCTGTCTTGACCTAAAACCGTGTAGAATTCCATCAGGGAGTGCACCAATTGATCAAAATTGTTTTTTGGGTGTACCATTTGATACGAACTCCAAAACCCATAAATCATCAAAACTTTACAACGCTCATCAGCCGTGGGTTGATGCGGTAAATCCAGTCCAGATGGAACATCCCAAGGGATTCCATAAACCATTCCCCAATGTGCCATATCCTCATACCACAAAACCGCATCTGTGTTTGATGGGGTTTTTGTGAGGGGCAAGGAGCCAAATTTTTTAATCCAACCAGCGGAAGATGGGTTCATCAGTAAAAAACCCTGCAAAGCAGGGTTGGTGTATTATTGAATAATTCCTGTGCAACTTACGCGTGCACCAGCATTGCCTGTAGGCTGTGTGACCAAATCATCGATTCCTTGGTGAACGATAATCGCTTTACCCATAATGTTTTTAACAGGGTCTTCGCAGTCCAAGCACCAAAGGTTGGTCTCAAAATGCAATTGAGCTTTTCCAGATTCATCTGCGGTAAGGTTACCGATGTCTCCACGGTGAAATCCTTCAGCAGAACCCCAAGATCCATGATTTTCAAAAGTAGGGTTCCAATGCCCTCCCGTTGAAGTGCCATCAGCGGCACTGCAATCAGCGGTTTCGTGAAGGTGTATCGCGTGTACTCCTGGTGTAAGGCCTGTCAACTCGATATGAAATGCTACAACACTGTCTTTAGCGGTGAATGTAGCCGTTCCTTGAACGTTGGAATCACTTTTAGGTTCCATAGAAAAAGACAACGAGGGGCTCATTTCTGTTTCTTGTGTCGCTTCCGTTGATTCTTGATTTGGGGATGGTTTACAAGCTACCGCAGTCAATAAGAGCACGCTGAGGACGCCAAGTGTTAAATTTGTTTTCATAACGGGTATATTAGGGTACTAAGTTAAATGTTTTAGTCGGTTTAAATCTGGTCTGTTCCCAGTTTTCCACCTGTTTGTGGAACTCTTTCCAAGTTGTTTCAAAAAACTCATTCTGGGCTTTTAGGGCATCTTGGAG
>DFSJ01000102.1:2767-4473 GCA_002378585.1 Flavobacteriaceae bacterium UBA3440
CTGCCTAATCGCTGTACCACCGTCATTTCAGGACTACGTGTGATGCCTTGTCTTTTGTCCTGTTTGCCTAAATATTGTGCGATGAGCTCTTCCAAAGACTCGCTGATTTTTTCAGACTGCTTAATTTTCTCCTCCAACCCTTTAGCATCCTCTTTCTTCATATCTGCAGCCAATTCTTTGGCAGTTTGTTGGCTTTGCACCAACTGTCGTACAGCTTGAGCTGCGGTATCCATCCATTGATCAATTTGAGCTAAAGCCGCATCCTTTTCTTTTTCTGCTGCTGCGGAAACTTCGAGTCTTGGATCAAAGCCCACTTCTATGGTAGCCTCTGATTTGTGGGTTCCTTGCACCAATTCAAGTCGATAGGTTCCTGGAAGCACAGAACGACCTCCTCGTTCTGTTTTTGGCTTTTCAGCACTTCGGGAAGGTCGGTCTCCGGATTTACGATCCAAATCCCAGGTGATTCTTTGAAATCCTGGTGCCTTAGGGGTTTTAAGCGTTAAGGTCCGGATCAACTCATCTCCTTGATAAACATGTAGTTTCAGGGTGTCTTTACTGGCTTCTTTTTGTCCGTAATAATACGTGATTTGACCTCCTGAGGGTCGGTTGTCTCCTTGATACATGGCGTCAGCACCAAATCTGCTGCCTGTGGGTTGTTGGTAGGCTGCGAGATAGGCTTTTGGCGCTTTGAATAAGGCAATTGGTTGGGTCAACAGACTTGGGTTTTGCGCTAAACTGCGCAATGGCCGTAAATCATCAAGCACCCACATAGATCGGCCAAAGGTGGCAATCGCTAAGTCACCTTCTCTTTTTTGTACTACCAAATCACTGGTAGGTACAGTTGGGTAGCCTGAAGTCCATTTGGTCCAGTTAGTGCCTTGATCGATAGAGACATAAAGTCCATCATCGGTTCCGGCAAATATAAGTTGTGGGGCTTCAGGGTCTTGTACTACCGAAAGCACAAAACTCTTAAAGTCTGTCGCGTCTCCAATGCGCTCCCAGGTTTTTCCATAGTCTTTGGTGCGGAATAGGTATGGGGTATGGTTGAATCTGCGGTAGTCATTGGCCACCAATAGGGCTGCGCCAGGAATTTTGGGATCCGCTTTGATTTGAGGAATCCAACTACCTTTGGGTAAACCTTTGATGTTCTGCGTCACCTCAGTCCATGATTTTCCCGAGTCGTTGGTCCAATGCACGCGACCGTCGTCCGTACCGACCCACATGAAGTTTTTTTGAACCGCACTTGGTTCGATGACCAGAATGGTGCAGTGATTTTCGGCACCTGTGGCATCCATGGTCAATCCACCGCTTTCGCTTTGTTTTAGTTTCTCCGGATCATTGGTGGTTAAATCAGGAGAGATGATGGTCCAGGTCAAACCTTTATCCGTGCTCTTGTGCACAAATTGGCTGCCGAAATATACGGTGTTGTTGTCAAAAGGATCTTGTCCGATGGCAGAATTCCAGTTAAAGCGCAATTTGGTATCCGCATCAGGTGGTGTGGGCTTTACGCTGTAGTTGTTTCCAGTGACCCAATCGTATCTGGACACCGATCCTTGCTGGCTCATGGTGTACCCGTATCGAGCATCTTCTTGATCGGGAACGACATCAAATCCATCCCCAAAGGATATTTCTTGCCAGTAGCTATTGCGTATTCCTTGATCCTTCCATACATATGCGGGGCCTCTCCAAGAGCCGTTGTCCTGCAT
>DFSJ01000102.1:4817-5396 GCA_002378585.1 Flavobacteriaceae bacterium UBA3440
CGGGTGATGTTCATCCCGCCATCGTTTCCGTCCATCATGTACTGACCATTTTTTGGGTGGATCCACCAAGCGTGGTGGTCTGGGTGAACACCATTTGACACTCCGTAAGCGGGCATCAATGGCGCAAAAGACCTACCTCCATCTTCGGAGACGTGTACATAAGTAAATACGGAGTAGATTCTGTTTTCGTTTTGTGGATCGACGTATAGGTCGGAATAGTAAAATGGACGATCGCCAATCTCAGGCTTATCATTGACTTTTTTCCAGGTATATCCACCGTCTTCAGACTTGTAAAGCGCATTTTTCTTGGATTCTACTAGGGCGTAGACAATATGGGGTTTGTTGGTGGCCATAGCTAGTCCAATACGGCCCAATTCACCCTCGGGCAAGCCGTCTTTGGAGGTGATCTGTTTCCAGTTAGCTCCTCCATCTACAGTCACGTATAGGCCGCTGCCAGGTCCCCCTGAGTTAAAAAACCATGGATCTCTTTTGTGCTCCCAAAGCGCAACAACGATTTTGTTGGGATTGGTCGGATCCATAATCATATCGGCCACCCCGGTCTTGTTGTTGACAAATAGT
>DFSJ01000097.1:0-10684 GCA_002378585.1 Flavobacteriaceae bacterium UBA3440
GTTCGAATCCCTCTTTCTCCGCTCCAGAAAACCCACAACTCGGTTGTGGGTTTTTTTATTTCAAGATTTTCCTGCTTGATGACCACATAAAAATAGCCTAATTTTACACCCATGGATATTTGGATTCAGTACGCCATTTTAATCGCTGTAGGTTTTGTCGTAGGATTTATCAATACGGTGGCAGGTGGAGCTTCATTGTTATCTCTCCCCATGTTTATATTTATGGGCTTGCCTCCAGCGGTGGCCAATGGTACCAACCGCGTAGCTATTCTGGTCCAAACCGCTGTCGGAGCTGCTGGTTTTAAAAGCAAGGGCGTAGGCAACTTTCCTTTCAATCTTTATCTGGGTTTATCTGCCATGGTTGGCGCTGTGATTGGCGCACAAATCTCTTTGGATATCAAAGGTGAGACCTTTAACAAGGTATTGGTGGTGATTATGTTTGCTGTTGTTGCCTTGATGGTGTTTAAACCAAAAGCGAAAACACAAGATGTAGTGGAGCGATTGACAGGCAAACACCTTTGGTTATCCATTGTTGCTTTTTTCTTTATCGGTATTTACGGAGGATTTATCAATGCTGGAATCGGCTTTGTGATCATGCTTTTTTTAAACTATGTCAATAGACTCAGCTTGGTGAAAACCAATGCCACTAAAGTATCTGTCGTATTTTTTTACACGATTGCAGCCTTAGCTGTTTTTGTGATCAACGATAAAGTGAACTGGACTATGGGCCTGGTACACGCCATCGGGAATGCCAGTGGCGCTTGGGTTTCAGCCCGGTACTCTGTGAAAAAGGGAGATGGATATATCCGTGCATTTTTGGTAGTTATGGTCATCGCCATGTCCATAAAATTGTGGTTTACCACCTATGAATAAATAATAAATATGGGACTAATAGAGCAGTTGGAATGGCGATACGCCACCAAAAAGTTTGATGATCAAAGAAACATTTCCAAAGATGATTTGGATCTGTTAAAAAAAACATTTGCCTTGACGGCTACATCCTACGGGTTGCAGCCTTTGAAGCTCGTGGTGGTTACCGATAAAAAGGTACAGGAGCAGCTTGTTGCCCATTCTTATGGCCAAAAACAAGTAGGACAAGCGAGTGCTCTTTTTGTTATTTGCTCCGAGCAATCCATTGATGCCGCATTTGTCGAAAACTATTTTGCCCGGGTAGAGGAGGTTAGGGGTACGCCCACTGAGGTGCTGGCACCTTTCAAAAAACACCTGATGGAGAATTTTATTACCAAACCAAAAGAACAATTAACTCTTTGGGCCAGTAAGCAAGCCTATATTGCTTTGGGTAATTTATTGACCGCTTGCGCCCTGCACCATTTGGACTCATGTCCTATGGAAGGCTTTGATCCACAAGGTTATGATTCGGTACTTGGACTCACCGAGAAAGGCCTTACAGCTACCTTAGTGATGCCAGTAGGGTATAGGGCTGCTGACGACTTTATGGCTTCATTAGCTAAAGTAAGGCGTCCTGTAGCGGATGTAGTGATTGAGGTTGATCAATCTTAGTATTTTTGATAGGCAATAATTTCTAGACCATAGCCAATCATTCCTACGCGTTTTACTTGGGTGGCATTGGAGAGCAATTTTATTTTGTTAATTCCCAAGTCATGTAGGATTTGAGCACCTACGCCAAAATCTTTGGCATCCATTTCAATGGGGGGAGCTTGGTATATTTCTTTGCTTTGGTTTTCTTTTACGATTTGAAGTCGTGACAGCATCCCCAAGTGATTGATGTCTTGGTTGATAAATACTACTGCAGCAGATTCTTCTTGAGCTACCGCTTGAAAAATACGCTCCATTATTTGGTTTTGATCTTGGGTTAAAGAACTCAACAGATCATGGTGAATTTGGGTAGGACTGATCTTGGTGAGTACCGGATCCCCTTTTTTCCAATTACCTTTGGTTAAAGCGAGGTGAATCTGTTGGTTGGTCGTTTGTTTGTAGGCACGCAACCGGAATGAACCAAACCTGGTTTGTACAGGAAAGTCCATTTTTTTCTCGATCAGGCTATCGTGTTCCATCCGGTACTTAACCAAATCTTCGATGGACACAATTTTTAATTGAAAGTTTTTGGCTACCTCCAGCAATTGGGGTAAACGAGCCATACTTCCATCAGCATTCATGATTTCGACAATGACTCCTGCAGGGGCAAATCCTGCCAAACGGGCAAAATCGATGGCCGCCTCTGTATGTCCAGTTCTGCGCAATACACCCCCTTCTTTAGCAATGAGCGGGAAGATATGCCCTGGCCTACTTAAATGGTGAGGTTGGGTTTCTTCTTTAGTTAATGCGGTAATTGTTTTGGCCCGATCGGAGGCAGAAATCCCTGTAGTGACTCCATGCCCTTTTAGGTCTACAGACACCGTAAATGCGGTTTCTAATGGATCTGTATTATGGCTCACCATGCGTTCCAATCCCAATTGCCTACAGCGTCCTTCCGTCAACGGGGCGCAAATTAATCCACGTCCGTGGGTAGCCATGAAGTTGATCATTTCCGGAGTAACCGTCTCTGCAGCCGCTAAAAAATCACCTTCGTTTTCGCGGTTCTCATCATCGACAACGATGATCACTTTTCCTTGTTTGATGTCCTCAATAGCCTCTTCAATTCGATCCAATACGCTCATGTTGTCTTTTGTTTTATCCATTTGTTCCACCATTGCTCTATAGTTCCTATGATGGGTCCCATACTGAGTAAGCCTTGATCATGGGTAGCTCTATACGTGAGAAACACACCTAATGGAAGCATGATCATTGTAGGGAGCCAGGCCCCTAAATAAGGATGAATATTTCCCTCTTTAGCATAATTGTACGTAAATACCCCCAAGAAATAATAGGTTAAAAACAAAACTACCGCTATGATTAATGGCAACCCAAGCCCGCCTTTTCTAATAATAGCTCCCAACGGAGCACCAACAAAAAACAAAACGATGCAAGACAGGGCCAATGCATATTTTTTATGCAACTCGAGAATGTGGGCTTGGTATACTTTATACCTAAAATACATTTCTTCTTTTTTGTTTTGTATCGTAGTTAAAGCATTGGTTATATTGTTTTGTGCTACCCCATATAAATGGACTTGTTTGTATTCATCTAGTCTGGAGAGCAGATCTGGCATATTCACTACAGGCTCAACACTACTGGTATCTATATCGCTCGCTAATTCTTCTGCTGCTTGTGCCTGGGGATTTAAGTAGGTGAGCGGGGCGCCTAAACGTCCTCTGATGTTGTTGGTCAATGCCTCAACCATTAATTGATTGTTCTGATAAATAGAATCTATATCGTTTTGCAAACGAAAAATATTCTTCATTTTTTCAGAATTTACATCGATGGATTCGTCTAAATCCACATTATACACTTCCGATAAATCAATGAGTAATCGGTACGTATCAAATTTTGCCTGGGCCCAAGGATGTTTTTTGTTTTGTTCAATCCCTTTGGTTTGAATATTTTCGTAGTACACACCATCGTGAAGTAGCAGTTGAATATGATTGCTAAGCGGATCATTGATGAACTCACCCGTAGTCGCTTTGATCAAGACATTATTTCTTCCTGTATTGTCTTTCTTGTGAATGGTTACTCCTTGGAGCATACGGTCATCTTCCCCGTATTTATCGACCACGTGAATATTCATTCCAGTACCTTCAAAATCATTAAAAAGCCCTTCTGCGATTGCCACCGCAGGTTTTACCTTGGCAATGTTTTTTTGAAGACTGTATGATTTTTTTTTGGCTGCTGGAATTACTTCGTTGGCAAAATAGAAGGTAAATAACCCCATAAATGAAACCAACACGATTAAACTCCGCATACTCCTTTGCAAGGATATACCTGATGCTTTCATGGCAGCAAACTCGTAGTGCTCTGCAAAACTGCCAAATGTGAGAATAGAGGAGAGCAATACGGTTAGCGGAAGTACCTTTTCTGTCAGGTCAGGTATCATGTAAAAAATAAATTTACCGATAACCAAAAGATCTAATCCTTTTCCAGCCAGGTTGTCGATAAACAACCAGATCATTTGAAAAATGAAAATAGCCATCAAAATAACGAAGGATGCTCCAAAATTTTGAAGAAATTGAAAAAAGATATAACGGTCTAGTCGTTTCACAATTCGCTGATGTAGTACCCTTTCTTGGTGTAATAGGCACGATCAAACAGTAATGCATTGGCCGATAATGGTTGATTTACCTTCCAGCTTTGGACTGTTAGCGTTGTTTTGGTGCCGTTTTTTCCGGTTTGTATTACCTTGTAAATCTCTAGGTTTTTGGTATCAATACCCAGTAAGATCGATTGAAGCGATGATTTAGACGCAATAGGCGTTAATTTGATGTATTGTATTTTTCGGTTTCCGACCGGTTGTTCAATATCCCATTTATACGTGTAACCCTGTTTGTAAAATTGAATTAAGTCTTGAGGTGAAAGCTCAGAGGCATCTGATTTCTGAGGGGCTTCAACGGTGACTTCTTCATTGTCGTCTACAATAGTATACACCTTTATACCATCAAAAATTTGGATGGCTCCTAACATTTCAAAGCGATAATTTTTTCCTTTAAGAATCAATTTACCTGCTGTTTTTTGTTGAACACCTGCATCTTTATTATCCAATACATAATCAAAGGCAATCTGTATGTTTTGGTGAGAAAGCACTTTTTGTGACAGGCGATCCAGCAATGCTTTGGATTGATCTTGTGCATGGAGCTGCCAGGATAATATACAGGATATAAAAAATGACCAGAATAGTCTCATAGGGTGAATTTATTGATTAAAAAATTGCTCGAGCGCTTGCATGTCACGTATGAGGACTTGTCGGGCTTTACTGCCTTCAAATGGACCGACAATGCCCGCTGCCTCTAACTGATCGATTAACCTACCCGCTCGGTTGTAGCCCAACTTTAGTTTTCGTTGGATTAGGGAAGCAGAACCTTGTTGGGCAATCACCAATACTTCGGCTGCCTCTCTAAACAAAGGGTCGCGTTCCCCTAAATCGGACATATCGAGGCTTGATTCTTCACCAACATATTCGGGAAGAAGATGTGCCTGGGCATATCCGCGCTGTGATCCGATAAATTCAGTTAGTTTTTGAATCTCAGGGGTATCAACAAAGGCGCACTGGATGCGCGTCACATCATTTCCTTGAGTAAATAACATATCTCCACGTCCAATCAACTGATCCGCACCCTGGGTGTCTAAAATAGTACGGGAGTCAATTTTTGAAGTGACCCTGAAAGCCAAACGGGCCGGAAAGTTGGCTTTAATTATTCCAGTAATCACATTAACTGAAGGCCTTTGCGTAGCTATGATTAAGTGAATACCAATCGCTCTGGCCAATTGGGCCAATCGGGCTATAGGTGTCTCCACCTCTTTGCCTGCGGTCATGATCAGGTCGGCAAATTCGTCGATAACCAAGACGATATAAGGTAGAAATTGATGTCCTTCATTGGGATTTAGCCTACGTGACTTAAACTTTTCGTTGTATTCTTTTATGTTTCGAACCATTGCGAGTTTAAGCAACTCGTATCGTTGATCCATTTCAATACACAATGAATTTAAGGTATGGATTACTTTTGTGTTGTCGGTAATGATCGCATCAGCCGAATCGGGTAGTTTGGCTAAAAAATGACGTTCAATTTTGTTGTATAAGGTTAATTCTACCTTTTTTGGGTCAACCAAGACAAATTTTACTTCAGCTGGGTGCTTTTTATACAATAATGAGGTCAATACCGCATTTAATCCCACCGATTTTCCTTGTCCTGTAGCTCCAGCCATCAGCATGTGAGGCATTTTGGCCAAATCAACAACAAACGTCTCATTGCTGATGGTTTTTCCAAATGCGATGGGTAATTCCATCTCTGCCTTTTGAAATTTAGTGGAGGCGATCACGGACCTCATAGAGACCACAGAAGGATTTTTGTTGGGCACTTCAATACCAATAGTTCCCTTACCCGGTATAGGTGCAATGATCCTAATGCCTAAAGCAGATAACGACAAGGCGATATCATCCTCTAAGTTTTTAATTTTTGATATACGAATACCCGCTTCTGGAACAATTTCATAAAGAGTAACCGTAGGTCCAATGGTCGCTTTAATTTGCGCGATACCAATACTGTAATTTTTTAAGGTGTCTACAATTTTATTTTTGTTTTCCTCTAATTCTTCCTCATTGATGGTAATACTTCCCGAGCTTCCATGAGCTGCTAGCAATTCAATAGGAGGAAATTGGTAATTGCTTAATTCCAGTGTAGGGTCAAAATCCCCAAATTGATCTCTAATTTGTGCAGCGAGATTATCTGTTTCCTCTGTTTCTTGGGTGATTTCATTTAGTTCTATAGGAACATCACCCTCTGGGCTTGGTTCCTTGTTGCTTTCATGTAGGGTAGATGCCTCCATGGCGGGCTTCCATGATAGCGGGACCTGTACCCTGGATTCAGCACTGAGTGTTTGCTGATCGGATTCCTCCTGGCTTTCATCAGGAAAATCAACTGGTTGAGACTCATTCAGGACAGATTCAGCAGGGTCGACGGGAATTAGCGGTACAGAAATCTCATCCTCCTCAAGTGCTACTGGTGACTCCGTATCTATTGAGCCAACAGTGTTTTTGTTGTTCTTAAATCGTGTAAACCATGTAGCTAGTTGAATTTTCTCCGGGTCAAATTGCAACACACGCACGGCAAAAATCATGAGCGCACATAATAGAATCAGCCCGACTCCAGTTGTTCCTGCATAATCCTTCAACAACAAATTCATCTCATAGCCCACAACTCCTCCCCACAAGGGAGCAGAAGTAAACAAGAAACCAAACCCTACACTGAGAAAAATCACTGAGTAAAGGCCCCAAAACCATTGTGACCAAAGGGAAAACCTTTTGGAAGTAAACATCATCGCCCAACCAGAGATACCTAATAAATACCCAAAAATAAAGCTGCTAACACCAAAACCTTGATATAAAGCATAGTAGGCAACGACGGCTCCAAATTTATTCAAGGTGTTTTTTGCTACCGTACTTCTGTTCATCCAATCGCCCAGGATACTTTGGTCTTCTTTCCAGGTGCTTAGAAAAGAAATCAATGCAATCAGGAAAGCTATGGCCAGTACCATGGTGAAAAAGCCAAGGATGATTCGGTTTTTCCTTGAAATAGCGAATATTTTTTTAGGGGAAAGGTCAGCTTTTGCCTTCGTTGATTTAGCGGCCATAGTTCGTCAAAATTCGGGTACTAAAGTACAAAAAAAAGAGTGGGGCCATGGCATCAATACAAGCCAAATTTATCCCCTGAGCTGTTTGATTTTAATAGAAAAAGCCGCGAAAATAAGTGTAGTGATTGGGCTTAACCAATTGAAAATAGCGTAGACAAAATAACTAGCTACCGGCACTCCTAAAACACCGCTGTGGTAGGCCCCACAGGTATTCCACGGCACCAATACAGAGGTTACTGTTCCTGAATCCTCTAATGTTCGGCTCAGATTTTCTGGAGCCAGACCTTTGTCTTTATATGCCTTGGCAAACATTTTTCCTGGCACAACTATAGAAATATACTGATCAGAGGCGGTTAAGTTTAAGGCCAAACAACTAGCGACTGTACTAGCAAAAAGACCAAAAGTAGTTTTGGCAACGGACAACAACGCTTGACTCAGCCGGTTAAGAGCGCCAATGCCATCCATAATCCCACCGAAAACCATGGCGCACACAATCAGCCATATAGTCCCCAACATTCCATACATACCCTTGGATTGAAATAGATCTCCTAAAATGGGGTGTTCTGAAGGTATTGAAATTTGTATGGTGATTGCGTCCATAATTCCTTTATAGGCAGCAGCTGGATTAAATTCCTTAGCGCCAGTGATTCCCATAACTACCTCAGGTTGAAACATAAGGGCAAATACGCCACCCAATAGAGTACCCACCAAAAGCGCGATCAGAGGAGGAGTTTTTTTCACAATCATCAATACTACGGATAAGGGCACTAGAAACAACCAAGGCGTAACATCAAAGGTTTGCTTGATCTGAAACAACATCTCTTGAGTTTGATCGAGGGCGCTCACCTCTATATTCAAACCCAGTATAACAAAAACGATCAGCGTCACCAAATAGGTGGGTACTGTTGTCCACATCATGTATTTAATGTGGTCAAATAACTCACCTCCAGCCATAGCAGGCGCCAAATTGGTTGTATCGCTTAACGGGGATAATTTATCACCGAAATAAGCACCGGATAAAATAGCTCCTGCAGTCATTCCCATGGACACCCCAAGTGCATCACCAATACCGATTAGGGCAATTCCAACCGTGGCTGATGTAGTCCAAGAGCTACCAGTAGCTATAGATATTATGGAACATATGAGCACACAGGCGGCAAGAAAAATGGTTGGGTTAAGTATTTGTAACCCATAATAAATCATGGAGGGTATAATGCCACTGATTAACCAAGTGCCGGATAAAGCACCCACCATGAGTAGGATTAACAAGGCTGAAGTTGTGGACTGAACATTCTCGGAGACTTTTTCCATCATGTATTTAAAAGAAATACGACGACGAAATCCCACTAGAGCAGCCACAAAACCACCCAGCAATAGAACAAATTGATTAGAACCCGCCAAGGCGCTGTCTCCATAAAGCACAACGTTAAGAGCTAAAAGGGCTACTAGTACGACAATTGGTACTAAAGATTCAAAAATTGAAATTGCAGGGACTGAATCGTTAGATGGGTTAGTAGACATAGGATTGTTTATAAAACGTAATATTACAAATTAATGGGTTTACGCACCAAAACAAGGGTATTTTATCCGAGGTTGGTAGGGTTTAAAGCCATTTAAATGTATTATTTTTGAACCGTATTTAAATGCTAGTCTTATGTATGATGTTGCTGTACTCGGAGCTGGACCTGGAGGTTATGTCGCTGCGATTCGCTGTGCCCAATTGGGTTTAAAAACGGTTTTAATTGAAAAGTATGATACGTTGGGGGGGACTTGCCTAAATGTAGGTTGTATCCCTTCAAAAACATTGCTGGACTCTTCCCATCATTACGAAACTGCGGTGCACCAGTTCAAGGAGCACGGTATAGATGTGGAGGGAAGTATCAAAGTAAATCTAGCTCAAATGATAGCCCGCAAGGATGAAGTGGTGGCTACTACCACCAAGGGGATTGATTTTTTGATGGATAAAAACAAGGTGACTGTGATTCACGGAAAAGGTTCGTTTATTCAAGCCAACACCCTTGAAGTAGTTGACAAAGACGGTAAAAAAACCAAAGTTGAGGCCAAGAATATCATTATTGCTACAGGTTCCAAGCCGGCTACTTTGCCCTTTGCGGCCATTGATAAAGAAAGAATCATTACCTCCACAGAGGCTTTAAAGCTTAAAGAAATCCCCAAACATCTTCTAGTTATTGGTGGGGGAGTTATCGGATTGGAGTTGGGACAAGTCTACCACAGATTAGGCGCACAAGTAACCGTGATTGAATACATGGACGGCATTATCCCCGGCATGGATAAATCACTTTCTAAAGAATTGCTCAGGGTCTTGAAAAAACAAAAAATGCAATTTGCCTTAAGCCACAAAGTGACCAAGGTGAGTCGTGTCAAAGACCAGGTAGTGGTTGAAGCTACCGATGCCAAGGGGAATCAAGTTTCTTTTGAAGGAGATTATTGCTTGGTATCTATTGGTCGAAAGGCTTACACGGAAGGTCTAGGTTTAGAAAATGTTGGCATTCACACTGACGACCGAGGTAGAATACAAACCAATGAGCATCTTCAAACCAACATACCTCATATTTATGCCCTAGGTGATGTAGTCAAGGGAGCTATGCTAGCACACAAAGCTGAGGAAGAGGGTGTATTGGTTGCAGAAATAATTGCCGGTCAAAAACCTCATATCAATTATAATTTGATTCCTGGAGTGGTCTACACATGGCCAGAAGTAGCTGGAGTTGGTCAAACAGAAGAACAACTTCAACTGGCAGAAATACCCTATAAGTCTGGGTCTTTCCCCATGCGCGCGCTGGGTAGATCCAGAGCGAGTATGGATACAGATGGTTTTGTAAAGATATTGGCCCACGCCAAGACGGATGAGGTTTTGGGGGTGCATATGATCGGCGCACGCTGTGCTGATTTAATTGCCGAGGCGGTTACAGCCATGGAATTCAGGGCATCTGCCGAGGATATTGCGCGAATGAGTCATGCTCACCCAACCTATGCAGAAGCGATTAAGGAAGCCGCACTGGCCGCTACAGAAAACCGATCTATTCACAGTTAGACACATGAAAATTCCTCCTAAATGCTAGAAACTCGTTGGGCCAAACATTTGGAGGAATCTTTTGATGAACTGCTGGATAACCATTTTATTGTGGCCTGCAGTTCTGGCATAGATAGCGTTGTTTTGGCACATCTTTGCGCCCGACTAAAACTAGATTTCTCGCTGGCTCATGTGAATTTTCAACTGCGCGGAAAAGAAAGTGATCTGGATGCTGAATTTGTCCATGAGCTCGCCAAAAAACTCGGAATTAACGCACACATATACACTTGTGATGCAAATACTTATGCCTTAGAACATAAAGTGTCTATTCAAGTAGCTGCTCGCGAAATCAGGTACCGATGGTTTCAAGAAATAGCCAATGAATCGGGTGCATTAGCGGTATTAACCGCTCATCATTTGGATGATTCCATAGAAAATTTTGCCCTTCAA
>DFSJ01000097.1:11024-30882 GCA_002378585.1 Flavobacteriaceae bacterium UBA3440
TCCGAACTGCAACTTTGGGCCGAATCCAATCAATTGAAGTGGCGAGAGGATCAAAGCAATGCTAAATCAGACTACACGCGAAATAAGGTGAGGAATGAATTGCTACCTGTTTGGTACACACTATTTCCTCAAACCAAAAGCAATCTATCCAAAACCCAGCACAATCTTCGGGAGGACTCTGTTTTGTTAGATGCCTATCTAACTCTGGCTAAAACCCATTGCATGGAGGAAAACAAGCTAGATTTAGCAGCCGTGTATCGTTTTGTATCTACAGATTCATCGGATACTAAGTACCCACTTGCCAAAACGCTTGTTCATGCGTTACTCAGGCCCTATGGATATGATCCATCAGCCGTCTCGAAAGACTGGATTTTTAATGGCCAATCAGGAAGTAGGGTACACACAAACAGCCATATAATTCATAAAAACAGAAATTCCTTACTGATACAAAGGATTGACCCATCAACCGAGGAAAGTGAATTTTATTATTTGGCTGGCCCTCAAGGAAGTCTCTCGGAACCAATATCTCTGGAATGGTCTATGGTGGATACCATCGCTTCAGAAGAAAATCATCGCATTTATATAGATAAGGATCTAGTGGAATTCCCCTTGATATTGCGCAAGCGAAAAACTGGGGATACCCTATATCCCACAGGTATGAATGGAAGTAAAAAGCTCCACAAATTCTATAAAGATCAAAAGTTTTCCACCCTCATGAAAAATGAGCAATGGCTACTTTGCCAGGCTGATGGATCAATTATATGGGTCGTGGGAGTTCGTCAAGATAGAAGGTGGATGATTCAACAAACAACAAAACAAATATTATGCGTTCAGTTAAACAGTTAGTTTTTTTTGCATTTTCTTTGATTACAGCCACATTTTATGGGCAAAAGGTCGATGAATTAGTACAGTGGAGTCAGGCAATTAATCGGGTCAATGACTCTGTCTATGAGTTGGTGTTTACCGCTAAAATAGCTCCAGACTGGCATATCTACTCCGCATATACAGACCCCAATGGTTCTCTCCCTGCTGAATTTACCTACTCAGGATTGAATACGGAATTCATTTTATTGGGTGACTTGGAAGAGGGGCCTACCGTGCAGAAGTACAGTGATGTATTTGAGGTTACCGAGACCTATTTTATCAATGAACTGATTTGGAAACAGAAAATTAAAAAAATTAATGCCGACCTAAATGTGGTTAAGGTAGATCTGTTTTATCAATTGTGTCAAGAGGTCTGTATTCCTGTGGACAAGCAATTTGTTTTCAATGCAGACGGAAATTCAGCAGCAGAAACTCAACGATCTGTGAGTGATCGCGACCGAACATTAACCGAATCACTGATACTTCCCATAAAAAACAAAGACTTGTTAAGTTCCACGGACAATCAAACTGCGGGTACGGAACAAGGTCTTTGGACTATTTTTTCATTGGGATTTTTAGGCGGATTAATTGCCCTTTTAACCCCTTGTGTATTTCCGATGATTCCCCTGACAGTCTCTTTTTTCACCAAGCAATCCAGCAATAGATCCAAGGGAATTGTCCATGCGCTTTGGTATGGATTCTTTATTGTGATGATTTATGGATTACTCAGTGTCCCCTTTCATGTTTTTGCCTCTGTTGACGCTCAAATTCTCAATCAGATGGCGACAAACGTTTGGCTAAACACCCTCTTCTTTGTCATTTTTGTCTTCTTTGCCATTTCATTTTTTGGTTATTACGAACTGACATTGCCCAGCAGCTGGGCCCACAAAATGGATGATGCTTCCAACAAAAAAGGAGGGATCCTTGGGATTTTCTTTATGGCATTAACCTTGGCCATCGTATCCTTTTCGTGTACCGGACCTATATTGGGAGGTTTGCTTGGGTCAACTGCTTTGGCGGAAGGTTCTGTGGCTTGGAATTTAACCGTAGGTATGCTTGGTTTTGGTGTAGCATTAGCTCTGCCATTTGGATTATTTGCCTTATTTCCAGGGATGTTACAGTCTTTGCCTAAATCTGGGAGTTGGATGACTGATGTTAAGGTAGTGCTCGGATTTCTTGAATTAGGTTTAGCGCTTAAGTTTTTGTCTAATGCTGATTTAGTAGGCCATTGGGGACTATTAAAAAGAGAGGTTTTCTTGGGTATATGGGCCGTACTGGCTTTTTTACTTGGGGCCTACCTAATTGGGCTATACAGATTTAAGTCCTACGGCCCAAAAGATCCTAGAAAACCTGTAAAGGTAGTATTAGGGCTCTTGTCTTTTATTTTTGGTGTCTATTTAGTTGCTGGAATCAATAAAGCTGTTTCGTTGAATGCGTTAAGCGGTTTTCCACCACCTGACTTCTACACCTTGGCCCAAACCGACAGCGATTGCCCATTGGGATTGGATTGCTACAAAGATTTTGAACAAGGTTATCAAGCTGCTCTCGAGCAAAAAAAGCCCATGTTAATAGATTTTACGGGGTGGGCTTGTGTCAATTGCCGTAAAATGGAAGAAGGAGTCTGGACAGATCCTGAAGTGTTCAAATACCTCAATGAATCGGTAGTATTGATTTCCTTGTATGTGGATGACCGAAAAGATTTAGCTGAAGAAGATCGATTTGTTTTTCAATTTCCTAATGGACGAATTAAAGAAATCAATAAAGTAGGGCAAAAGTGGGGTACCTTTCAGAACATTAATTTCAATGCGGTATCGCAACCGTTTTATGTACTGATGGACACGGAATACAACCTGCTTCAACCCCCGATACAACTGGCTGATAAAAAAACGTATCTTGAATGGTTGAAAAAGGGAACTGAATTAAAGAAGCCATAATATGAAGCGCAAAGCGATTAAACTACTGGGGTATTTTTTTTTGACATTAGGTGTATTGGCCCTTGGGGTATATGTTTGGACGAGAAGCTTAAAGCCTGCCTATGAGGGGACGCTAACACTCGATGGAGTGAATACGCCCGTTTCGGTCTATTTTGATGATTACGGTGTCCCCCATATCGAGGCAGAAAATGAATTGGATGCTGCCGTAGCCCTGGGATATGTTCATGCACAAGACCGACTATGGCAGATGGAGCTGCTCAGACGGATCGCTCGTGGGGAATTGTCTGCCCTTTTTGGTGAACGAGCTTTGGCCACAGATCAGCTTTTTCTGACGCTGGGTATTCAAGAAAATTCACAAAAACAGGTCGACCAGCTCAAATCAACTGATCCAGAGTTTCAGTTAATAGAAGCTTATCTATCTGGGATCAATCAATTTCAGGAAAACGGTCCAACACCCATCGAGTTTTATTTAACTGGGGTTAAAAAGAGACCCTTTACGATTTTGGATGTATACAATTCGTTGGGGTACATGGCTTTTAGTTTTGCCATAGGTCATAGAACAGATCCTATGATCACTTACATTAATAACACGCTAGGTCAAGATTATTTAGAAGATTTAGCCCTGGAATACGACGATCAATATTTGCAAATCCCTCATAGTGGTCAGCCTGATCAACCAGACGCATTGGCCATGATTCAGTGGATTGATCAAGCGATGAATCAATTGCCGGTACCCAGTTTTATCGGAAGCAATTCATGGGTTTTAGGTCCTGAGAAAACAGTAGGAGGTAAAGTTATTTTGGCCAATGATCCTCATATCGGGTTTTCCTCACCTTCCGTTTGGTATGAGGCCCATATCAAAACACCCAATTATGAGAAATATGGATACCATATTGCTGGAGTTCCTATTCCACTTTTAGCGCATAATAAAAAATACGCTAATGGGTTGACTATGTTTGAAAATGACGACTTAGATCTTTATCAAGAAAAAGTAAACCCCAATAATCCAGAACAATACTTAACCGATCGGGGTTGGACAGACTTTGGCAAACGCCGTTATGAAATTCATGTAAAAGGCGAAGAAAATCCGAGGATATTGGAGGTTAAGGATACGCATCACGGACCGGTGATTTCTGATTTGTTAACCAATGGTTTTGAGCGTGAGGTAATCGCTTCTAATTGGGTCTATACCCAAATGGAATTTGATGTTATAAAGTCGCTTTACGCATTGCAACATGCACAGGATATAGCTGAATTTGCCAGTCATTTACATGAAATAAAAGCGCCGGGTTTGAACATGATGTATGGAGATCAACACGATAATATAGCCTGGTGGGCTATTGGTCAGTTATACAGTACTACAGACTCTATTGCCCCACATTTTATCAAAACTGGGGTGACCACTAAGGACAGTCACATCAACTTATATCCCTTTGACAACAATCCACAATCAATTAATCCTGAGAGTCATTACGTTTTTACGGCCAATAACGCAACATCCACTATGGATGGCGTATTATTTCCTGGCTATTACGCACCAGATTCAAGGGCAAGAAGAATTGACCAACTGTTGAACAATGATAAAAAATGGGATAAAGAACAGGTGGCTGAAATGATGTTTGATGATACCTCCTCAGTTACTGCAGAACTGGTGAACCAATGGCTGAAGCAAATGGATCAACGGGACTTATCTCCTGAGGCTAATCAGGTGGTCGGCATTTTAAAACAGTGGGAGGGGAGTTATGGTCTGGAAGAATTGGCGCCGGCATTTTTTCACCGTTGGGAATACGAGTGGTTGTCTTCTGTGTTTTCAGATGAATTAGGGCCCGATAATTTCTCTCAATTTTTAAATACCCACTTTGCCAAACGGTTAGTTCGCCCATTGACTTATAAAATCAATTCTGTGTGGTTTGACGACGTAAACACTCAGGAAAAAGAGACTAAGTCGGATTTGTTGAGACGTTCTTTTGATCGGGCAATGATCGCTCTTTCCCAAGAGTTAGGTAGTAATCCAAAAAAATGGCAGTGGTCAAAAGTGCATACAGTAACCCATGGTCATCCCTTGGGAAGCATCTCTATTTTGGCACCTTTGTTTAATGTAGGTCCTTATGCCGCGACAGGTTCTAGGGAGGTCATTAACAATATGGCCTTTAAATATACAGGTTCTGTCTATAACGCTGTGGATCACGGTCCTTCAACCCGAAGAATTGTTGATTTCAACGATGTAGAACACTCGATGAGTATCCTGCCTACTGGTCAATCGGGCAATCCTTTTTCACCGCATTACAACGATCAAGCCGATCTTTTTCATCAGGGAAAATTTAGGTTGATGATGATGAATTGGGACGAAATTAAGGCACAGTCTACCCGACTGCACCTAGTACCCAATTAACGATAGGTTACATCGTTTATCGTTTTATTAGAGTCGCTTTTGGCGACTCTACTATTTTTGGATGATGTTGTGTAAAGGATTTACAGGAGCGATTAAGGGTATTGATGCTGAATTGATTACTGTAGAAGTACAAGCTGATCGAGGTGTAGGTTATCATTTAGTGGGCATGCCAGACAGGGCTGTTCGCGAAAGTCAATACCGTATAGCCGCCGCACTTAAATCATGTGGTTTAAAAATGATGGTGAAAAGAATGACCATCAACCTGACACCAGCGGATATACGAAAGCAGGGAACGGGGTTTGATTTGCCTATAGCTTTGGGTATTTTACAGAGTTCTGGTCAATTGATCACGGATCAGCTGGCGCGGTTAATGATTGTCGGCGCATTGTCTCTTGACGGAAGTATATTGCCCGTTCCCGGAACTCTATCCATGGCCAAGTGCGCTATGCGTCATGGTTTAAAGGGAATCATCGTTCCTTGGGAAAACATTCAAGAGGCCTCACTGGTTGATGGAATTGAGGTGTATGGAGCTAAACACTTATCACAAATTACTTCTTTTCTGATGGGCGGAACGTGGCTTAAACCAGAGAAACCCAACAAGATTAGGCAGTCGGATCAACGAATCACCGAGGTTGATCTGTCTCAAATCAGGGGTCAAATGGTAGCCAAAAGGGTCTTGGAAATTTCTTGCTTGGGAAATCATCACCTGTTGATGATGGGTCCTCCTGGTGTGGGAAAAACATTACTCGCTAAATCAGTTACAGGTATTCTTCCTAAAATGAGTGACCAAGAAATCCAAGAAGTAACCCAAGTGTATTCCTCCAGACTAAATCAAGTTTTTGGAATTCTTAACCATCAAAGACCATTTAGACAACCACACCATCACTGTACCAACGCTGGAATGTTAGGTGGTGGCAACCCCATGATACCTGGCGAAGCTTCCCTAGCACATCGAGGTGTTTTGTATTTAGATGAGTTACCGGAATTCAAGAAAAGTGTCTTGGAGGGATTGCGACAGCCACTGGAATCGCAAAAAATCATATTGGCCCGAGGGTCGTATCATATAGAGCTACCAGCTTCATTTACCTTGATAGCTAGCATGAATCCAAGTCCTTTCAGATCCATTGGGGAAACAGAATCCAACAAACAAGTAAATAGGGATGAGCATCGGGATAAATCCTATAGAAATAAGATCTCAAAACCACTATTGGACCGAATACCCCTTCAAATTGACATCCCCAAACTGCCTCAGGAAGATTTACTTGAGGCACCCATTGGACCTAGCTCTTCTCTAGTGTATGAACGCATTGAAAAAAGTTGTCAGTTTCGCAAAATGCGTTTGGCTCAAGTGGGTAACCAGCCAAACACCTGGTGGCAACACGTGGAAAACAATCGAGAAATTAAATCTTTTTGGGTACACTATATGACTCAGAAAAAGTACTCCATACGCACTCAGGCGATGTTATATGAGGTGTCAAGAACCATTGCTGATCTGGAACAACAAGAACGCGTGAACCTAGATCATATTTACGAAGCGTTACAATACAGATCGCTCGATGAATATTTTGAATAAAATTCACGGAGAAATTAAATTCTGAATATGTGAAAAAAATCAATTCATTTATTTGATTTTCAATATGATACATGTCTTAAAAGGGCTTTGAAAATAGCGTAAATTTTAAGTTTGTCTTCCTGGGTTTCCTCAATCTTATACCTTTGATTTTTGATGACACAGTCCTTGAAATTTAACTATGGAACTCAACAAGTATAGCAAAAACGTAACTCAAGATCCAACACAACCCGCTGCTCAAGCTATGTTGCACGCTTTGGGATTAAGTGTTGAAGATTTAAAAAAACCTTTTATAGGTATTGCCAGTACCGGATACGAAGGGAATCCGTGTAATATGCACCTCAATGATTTAGCCAAATCAATAAAAAAGGGGGTTCAAGACACAGACATGATCGGACTTATTTTTCACACTATTGGCGTAAGTGATGGTATATCGATGGGTACTTCGGGTATGCGTTATTCGCTTCCTTCCAGAGATATTATTGCGGACTCTATGGAGACAGTCGTACAAGCGATGAGCTACGACGGACTGATTCCAGTTGTTGGTTGTGATAAAAACATGCCTGGAGCATTAATGGCCATGTTGCGACTCAATCGACCTTCGATCTTAGTTTATGGAGGGACCATTGCATCTGGCTGTTACCATGGAAAAAAATTAGATGTTGTCTCTGCCTTTGAAGCTTGGGGCGAAAAAGTCGCCGGAACCATTACCGATGAAGATTATCAAGGAGTTATTCTCAATGCTTGCCCTGGCCCAGGTGCCTGTGGAGGCATGTATACTGCCAACACTATGGCCTCAGCCATTGAAGCAATGGGGATGGCATTGCCATACAATGCGTCAAATCCGGCCAACGATGACCTAAAGATCACTGATGCAGAAAGCGCTGGGCAAGCTTTGCGCTTGTTGATCGAAAAGGACTTAAAACCCAAAGATATTGTTACCAAAAAATCATTGGAAAACGCATTTAAGGTCATCACTGTTTTAGGTGGTTCAACCAATGCCGTATTGCATATGTTGGCTATAGCCCACGCAGCAGATATACCCTGGACGCTGAAAGATTTTCAAAAAATATCAGACAACACACCCTTTTTAGCCGATTTAAAACCTAGTGGCCAATACTTAATGGAAGATCTTCACGCTGTGGGTGGTGTACCTGCTGTGATGAAGTTTATGTTGGAAAATAATATGCTTCACGGTGACTGCATGACGGTCACTGGAAAGACGATCGCTGAAAATCTAGCAGAAGTTCCCTCTTTAACACCCGGTCAAAAAGTAATCTATCCCCTAGATCAACCGATCAAGGAAAGCGGTCACATCAGGATTTTATTCGGTAATCTAGCACAAGAGGGTGCTGTAGCCAAAATCACAGGCAAAGAAGGCCTCTATTTTCAAGGTCCTGCCCGCGTATTTGAGGGAGAGTATGCCGCTAATGATGGTATTCAACAAGGAAAAGTCCAAGCGGGTGATGTGGTAGTTATACGCTACGAAGGTCCTCAAGGAGGTCCTGGAATGCCTGAGATGCTTAAACCTACTGCAGCTATTATGGGAGCGGGACTGGGCAAATCAGTTGCGCTCATCACCGACGGTAGATTCTCAGGAGGTACTCATGGATTTGTCGTAGGACACGTGGCCCCTGAAGCTCAGTGCGGAGGCAACATAGCCTTGGTACAAGATGGTGACCGGATCACCATCGATGCAAAAACAAACACAATTACTGTGGATGTTTCCGAACAAGAATTGGCTGAACGACGAGCCAAATGGGTAGCACCTGCATTAAAAATATCCAAAGGAAGTATGTATAAATACGCCAAAACAGTTTCATCCGCCTCAAAAGGATGCACCACTGACCAATTTTAGGATCATGACAACAAAATTACCCAATCAAATATCAGGAGCTGAAGCTATTGTTCATTGTTTGTTGGCAGAAGGTGTCAACCTGATTTACGGATATCCAGGGGGCGCTATTATGCCCTTTTATGACGAACTGTATAAATTTCAAGATCGATTGAGGCATGTATTGGTACGTCACGAACAAGGGGCTGCACATGCCGCCCAAGGATATGCTCGAGCGACAGGTAAGGTAGGTGTAGCCGTGGCTACATCTGGGCCTGGCGCTACAAACTTGGTTACCGGAATTGCTGATGCCCAAATCGATTCAACTCCATTGGTATGCATTACGGGACAAGTAGGTAGACACCTTTTGGGATCAGATGCCTTTCAAGAGACAGATATCATCGGTATATCTACGCCGATAACCAAATGGAATTATCAAATCACTAAAGCTGCTGAAATCCCCTATATTTTAGCAAAAGCCTTTTATATAGCGCGTTCAGGTAGACCCGGACCAGTTTTGGTGGACATAACCAAAAATGCGCAATTTGAGCTTTTTGAGTTCGAATACACACCCTGTGATCATGTTCGTTCTTATTTGCCTGAGCCTCAGATAGACATGGAGTGTATCCATCAAGCTGCGTCTTTGATTAATGAAGCCAAAAAACCGATGATTGTCTACGGACAAGGTGTTGTGTTGGGAAATGCCGAGCAAGAACTTAAAACATTTATCGAGAAAACTACGATACCAGCAGCCTGGACGATACTGGGAAAAAGCGCATTGCCCACCGCGCACAAACACAATGTAGGTATGGTGGGTATGCACGGTAATTATGCTCCCAATGTATTGACCAACGAGTGTGATGTGCTCATCGCCATTGGTATGCGCTTTGATGACCGGGTTACGGGAGATTTGAATACCTATGCCAAACAAGCGAAAATCATTCATTTTGATATTGATAAAGCCGAAATCAATAAGAATGTGAAGGTGGATGTGGGTGTTTTGGGCAATTGCAAACAAACTCTAGCGGCCTTACTTCCACTAGTACAGGAAAACAACCACAGTCAATGGCAATCTTCCTTTGATCAATTATATGAAGTTGAGTTTAAGGAAGTTATTGATAAAGAAATGAACCCAACTGGTCCTGGAATCAGTATGGCTGAAGTTATTGAACAAATTAATGTAGCTACCCAATCCCAAGCCATTGTTGTTACGGATGTGGGCCAACACCAGATGATCGCTTGTCGCTACGCTCAAGAAACATTGCCCAAGAGCACTATAACTTCAGGTGGATTAGGAACTATGGGATTTGCCTTGCCCAGTGCCATTGGAGCCAAGATGGGCGCCCCTGAACGAGAGGTAATCACAGTGATTGGTGATGGTGGTTTTCAAATGAATATTCAAGAGCTAGGAACTATCTATCAAACCCAAGCAGCGGTTAAAATAGTAGTGCTCAACAATGAACATCTAGGCATGGTGCGTCAATGGCAAGAATTATTTTTTGATTCAAGGTATGCCTCGACGGTCATGACCAATCCAGACTTTGTAACCATCGCTAAAGGGTACTATATACCCGGCAAGCGTGTAGACCAACGAGCAGATTTGAAAGCGGCTATCGAGGAAATGGTTGCTGCCAAAACACCTTATTTTCTGGAGATAAAAGTGGAGAATGAGGAAAATGTATTCCCGATGATTCCCTCGGGAAGTTCTGTTTCAGATATTCGTTTAAGCTAGTTAAAGATTATGGAAAACAAGTGGTACACCATCTCCGTATATTCGGAAAATCAGGTAGGAATGTTAAACCGAATTTCGGGAATCTTTCTTAAAAGGCACATTAACATAGAGAGCTTGAATGTTTCACCATCCGAAATTCCTCAGGTGTCTAAGTTTACGATTGTGGTAAATACTACCCAAAAATGGGTTGAAAACATCGTAGGACAAATAGAAAAGCAAGTAGAAGTGATTAAAGTATTTAGTCACCAAGATGAGGAGATCATTTACCAAGAGTCTGCCTTATTTAAAATTTCTTCAAATTTGTTGTTTGACGAACGACAAATCCAAAACATCATCAAGGAAAGCAACGCGCAAATAGTGACGGTTTCTAGAGAGTTTTTTGTGATATCAAAAACAGGAAGACGTCATGAAATTGATGAACTTCACGAATCACTAACGCCGTTTGGCATCAGGCAGTTTGTCCGTTCAGGACGCATAGCTGTTTCCAAAGAAGCCATGCCGATCAGTACTATATTAAACACCATCAACCAAAAAAAATAAAATGAGCAATTACTTTAATACACTTTCGCTAAGAGAACAATTGGCCCAGTTAGGACAATGCAGATTTATGGACACCTCTGAGTTCACCGATGGGGTAGAAGCTTTAAAAGGGTTAAAAATCGTCATTATTGGCTGTGGAGCACAAGGTTTAAATCAAGGATTAAACATGCGTGACAGTGGTCTGGATATTTCCTATGCATTGAGAGATGAGGCAATTGCTCAAAAACGTGCTTCATTTGTTCAAGCAAGTGAAAACGGATTTACCGTAGGGAACTATGAAACCTTAATTCCTCAAGCGGATTTGGTGATCAACCTTACTCCTGATAAACAACATACGGCGGTTGTATCGGCCGTGATGCCCTTGATGAAAAAAGGGGCTACTTTATCGTACTCTCATGGTTTTAATATCGTCGAAGAAGGTACTCAGATCCGAAAAGACCTTACCGTAATTATGGTTGCCCCCAAATCACCTGGTTCGGAGGTAAGAGAGGAATATAAACGAGGTTTTGGTGTTCCTACCCTTATTGCTGTCCACCCAGAAAATGATCCTGAAGGCAAAGGTTTGGCTCAAGCAAAAGCCTATGCAGTGGCCACAGGCGGTCACAAAGCTGGTGTGTTACAATCTTCCTTTGTCGCTGAGGTGAAATCTGATTTAATGGGAGAGCAAACTATTTTATGCGGCTTGCTTCAAACTGGATCCATCCTTTGTTTTGACAAGATGGTGGAAAAAGGCATTGATCCCGGCTATGCATCCAAATTGATCCAATACGGTTGGGAGACCATCACAGAGGGACTCAAATATGGGGGAATCACCCACATGATGGATCGTTTGTCCAATCCTGCTAAGATCAAGGCTTTTGAACTATCTGAAGAATTAAAAGAAATTATGCGTCCATTGTTTCAAAAGCATATGGACGATATCATCAGTGGTCATTTTTCCAAAACAATGATGGAAGATTGGGCTGCTGAAGATAAAAATCTGCTTACCTGGAGGGCCCAAACTGCGGAAACTGCTTTTGAGAAAACACCAGCTACATCAGAACACATCAGTGAACAAACATTTTATGATCAAGGTGTATTGATGGTAGCTATGGTTCGCGCTGGAGTAGAGTTAGCCTTTGAAGCTATGACTGATTCTGGAATTATTGCTGAATCTGCTTATTATGAGTCACTACATGAAACACCTTTAATCGCCAACACAATCGCGCGTAAGAAGTTGTTTGAAATGAATCGCGTAATCTCAGACACAGCTGAATACGGATGTTATCTTTTTGATCACGCGTGTAAGCCATTACTCAAAAATTTCATGCAAAAAATTGATGTTGATGTAATTGGTGCTACCTTTGGTAAAGAGCGCGACAATAGTGTTCCTAATCAAAAATTAGTGGCCATTAATGCGGTAATTCGTCAACACCCGGTTGAGCAGGTAGGAGCCAGGTTGCGTGCCTCCATGACTGCGATGAAACCAATCGTCTAAATTTAAACTATGAGTCAATTCATTCCAGAACCATTTCGTATCCATCACCCCTTAGAACTAAATCAATATTTAGTCGGCGGTGAAATCAAAAGGTGGAATGGCCCTGTTATTGAAGTAAACTCAACTATTTCGTCAACCCAAGAGGGGGATAAAACCTATTTGGGAAGCATCCCTGATATCGATGAAAAGGCTGGAATGGAGGCGCTTCATGCAGCCCGGGCAGCCTATGATTTAGGCAAAGGTTTGTGGCCCACCATGAGACCTTTGAAGCGCATTAAAGCGATGAAGAAATTCACCGATTTAATGCTTCAACAAAGGGAAGAAATTGTGAAATTACTGATGTGGGAAATTGGGAAATCACTTCCCGACGCTCAAAAAGAATTTGACCGAACCATAGTTTACATCCATGATACCATCGAGGAATACAAAAACATGGATCGTGATGCGGCTCGTTTCCACAGACATGAAGGAGTTTATGCGCAAATCCGAAGAGGTCCTTTAGGAGTTATTCTCTGTTTAGGGCCTTATAATTATCCCTTAAATGAGGCATTTGCTTTACTGATCCCTGCGCTTATGATGGGTAATACGGTGATCTTTAAACCAGCTAAATACGGGGTATTACTCATGGCTCCATTATTAGCAGCCTTTGCTAGTTGTTTTCCTCCAGGTGTAGTTAACATTGTTTTTGGCAGGGGACGAACATTGGCATCACCTATGATGAAGTCTGGTCTAGTTGATGTATTGGCTTTAATCGGAAACAGTACTTCGGCCAATGCGCTCCAAGAAATTCATCCCAAGAAGAATAGATTGCGTTTGGTTTTAGGACTTGAAGCCAAAAATCCAGCCATTATTTTACCCGATGCCGATTTAGATTTAGCCGTATCCGAATGTGTAGCCGGAAGTCTATCATTTAATGGACAGCGTTGCACAGCGTTGAAAATTATCTATGTACACGAAGATATTGCGGAAGAATTCAATCAAAAATTTTCTAAAAAAGTTGATGAATTAATTTTTGGTAATCCCTGGGATCCAAAGGTGTTTTTAACCCCGCTCCCTGAAGTGGATAAACCAGATTATATTCATGGGCTTATTGAGGATGCTGTTTCCCATGGAGCGAAGATTCTCAATGTGAAAGGGGGAGAACGAACTTCTAATTTTATTTGGCCGGCAGTACTGTTTCCTGTAGATCACCGAATGCGGGTATTTCATGAAGAGCAATTTGGTCCAGTAGTACCCATCGTACCCTTTACGGATATTCATACCCCATTAGATGATATGGCTGAGTCACCTTACGGCCAACAAGTCAGTGTTTTTGGTCAAGATCCCCAAACATTAAGCCCACTAGTAGATGTGTTAGTCAATTTAGTCTGCCGGGTTAATCTTAATTCCTCCTGCCAAAGAGGACCTGATATGTATCCATTTACAGGTCGTAAAGACTCTGCGGTAGCTACCTTAAGTGTGCATGATGCTTTGCGCTCTTTCTCAATCCGGACTTTTGTAGCCTCCAAAGACAATGAATACAACAATCAAATCTTAAAGTCTATTTTGGACGAAAGGGGGTCAAACTTTCTTCACACCGACTACTTATTATAAAAAAAAAACGGCCCTTAACAGGGCCGTTTTTTTATTCGTTTATACATGAGCTGCCAGCCAATCTCCTACCTCAGAGGTTTTATAGCTTTTCCCCCCATCGGAAAGATCTTCGGTGACGATACCTTCCGCCAATGACTTATTCACCACATCTCTAATGGCTTGAGCTTCAGTTTTCAGCTGGAAGGCATCCTCAAACATCATAGCAGCTGACAATACAGTAGCCAGTGGGTTAGCGATGTCTTTTCCTGCCGCTTGAGGATATGATCCGTGAATTGGTTCAAATAAAGATGTTTTTAACCCAATAGAGGCGGAAGGCATGAGCCCCATAGAACCTGATATTACTGATGCTTCATCCGTTAAAATATCACCGAAGAGGTTTTCTGTAATCAATACATCATAGCTGTTAGGCCACTGCACTAATCTCATGGCCACAGCATCCACAAATTCATAGCTCACTGTTACCTCGGGATAATCTTTTTCCATCGCTTGAACGGTTTCCCTCCAAAGTCTAGAGGTTTCAAGCACATTGGCTTTATCTACACAACACAACTTTTTAGAGCGTTGCATGGCTAGTTCAAACCCTTTTTTGGCGAGTCTTTGCACTTCTTCGCGCGTATACACACAGTGATCATATGCAGTGTTTCCTCCGTCTGTACGTCCTTTATCTCCAAAATAAATTCCCCCAGTTAATTCTCTTAAAAAAACAAGATCTGTTCCTTCAATTCGCTCTCTTTTAAGGGGTGATTTATCGATGAGGGAGGGGAATGTAAAGGTCGGGCGTACGTTGGCAAATAAGCCCAATTGTTTACGCATTTTAAGCAGACCTTGTTCAGGTCTCACTTTGGCAGATGGATCATTGTCGTATTTTGGATGTCCAATAGCTCCGAATAACACGGCGTCCGCTTGAAGACACACTTCGTGGGTAGACAAAGGGTAAGGCTCTCCACAGTCATCGATGGCTGCTGCACCTGTTAGGGCAGGCATCCAAGTGATTTGATGGCCGTATTTACGGGCCACTGCATCAGATACTTTTACTGCTTGGTCAATTACTTCGGGACCAATACCATCTCCGGCCAATAAGGCAATTTTTAGATTCATAGTTAAATTATATTGAGCATTTTTTCAGTGGCTTTAATCGCCGATACCGTTTGGTCGGAATCCAAGCCGCGTGTAGTAAATTCTTTTTCGGCAAAAAGCCAAGTAATATGTGTTTCGCACAAGGCATCTGAATGACTTCCTGGCGGTATGCGCACAGCGTAATCCACCAACAAAGGGAGTGCCTTTTTCTCTTTTTTGTAGACCGCTCTTAACGCATTGATAAAGGCATCGTATTGTCCATCTCCAGAGGCGCTTGATTCAAAGGTCTGATCATCTATGCGCAACAATATAGTGGCTGTAGGATTTAATCCTTTTGCATGGGTTAATACGTACGACTCAATTTTTACTCTTTTTTGTTCCGTCACTTGGTCCAAAACATCAGAGATAATGTAAGGCAAGTCGTCTTGAGTGACTTTTTCTTTTTTGTCGCCCAGTTCAATAATACGAGCCGTTACTTTTCTGAGCGCTTCATCGTTCAGGGTCAAACCAAGTTCTTGTACATTCTTGAGAATATTGGCCTTCCCGGATGTTTTACCCAGGGCATACTTTCGTTTTCGTCCGAAGCGCTCTGGTAATAAATCATTGAAATAGAGGTTGTTTTTTTCGTCACCATCCGCATGAATACCGGCTGTTTGGGTGAATACATTATCGCCGACAATAGGTTTATTGGCCGGAATGGGAATACCCGTAAAAGCGGAAACCAATTTACTCACCTTAAATAGGTTCTTTTCGTAAATATTGGTTTTTACCTGGGGAAAGAAATCATTTAAACACGCAATTACACTGGCCAGTGGGGCATTTCCAGCGCGTTCACCCATTCCATTTACTGTGAGGTGCAGTCCGTGAATTCCTGCATGGATCGCTTCCATCACATTGGCTACGCTCAAGTCATAATCATTGTGTCCATGAAAATCAAAATGAAGTTCTGGGTACTTCTGGATAATTTTATCTAAAAAACTAAACGTTTCTCGATGTGTTAGTACGCCCAAGGTATCTGGTAATAGAACCCTTTGGATGGGTTGTGTGGACAAGAAATTTAGGTAGTCCCATACATAAGACTCGCTGTGGCGCATTCCATTACTCCAATCTTCCAGGTATATATTGGTTTGTATTCCCCTGAATTGGGCTTGTTCTATCGTCCATTGTATGTCCGAAAAATGTTCCTGAGGTGTTTTCTTCAGCTGATGGGTCAGGTGGTTTAAGGAGCCTTTGGTCAATAAATTTTGAACTTTAGCTCCCGCTTTATCCATCCAATCCAAAGACACTCCACCATCAACAAAAGTAAGTACCTCAATTCTGTGTAGGTGGTTTTGTAGTTGTGCCCAGGAGGTGATCTCTTGGACTGCGGCAAGCTCACCTTCGGATACACGGGCAGAGGCTACTTCAATTCTATCTACACCTAGTTCTTCGATCAAGAGTTGAGCTAAAGTACTTTTTTCAGATACAGAAAAAGACACTCCAGAAGTTTGTTCACCATCCCTGAGGGTGGTGTCCATAATCTCAATCGTTCTTTTTTTACTAGGGGACATTACAAGGGAGATTGTGCAGCAAATGCATCTATTTGTTGAGATTGACTGATTAAAAAGTCAATATCATCAAACCCGTTCAGCATGTTGTTTTTTTTGTACCCATTGATATCGAAGCTACACGCGGAACCAGTGGAGTCAATTGAAATTTTTTGCGCAGGTAGGTCTACAGTAAACGTGGCTTGGGGATCAGATTCTACAGCGGCAAATATTTCGACTAAAAATTCTGGAGTGACCTGAACGGGTAGTACACCGATATTCAAACAGTTGTTTTTAAAAATATCAGCAAAAAAGCTGGATACTACACACCTAAATCCGTAGTCATACACTGCCCAAGCAGCGTGTTCACGTGAAGATCCAGAACCAAAATTTTTACCACCAACGAGTATTTTACCCTGATAAATTGGGTTGTTGAGCACAAAATCAGTCTTAGGGGTATTGTCGTTGTTGTAGCGCCAATCTCTAAATAGATTATCGCCAAAACCTGTTCGTTCCGTAGCTTTTAGAAAGCGTGCAGGAATGATTTGATCCGTATCTACATTTTCAATAGGCAGAGGAACTGCACTTGAAGTTAAGGTATTGAAAGGTTCGTATGCCATAGCAATCAATTATAATAAAGTACGTGGATCAGTTACGTGTCCTGTTACAGCAGCTGCAGCAGCGACTAATGGAGAGGCGAGTAGGGTACGAGCTCCCGGTCCTTGTCTTCCCTCAAAATTTCTGTTTGATGTGCTCACAGCGTATTTACCCGCAGGAATTTTATCGTCATTCATCGCCAAACAAGCGGAACAACCAGGTTCGCGAAGTGTAAAACCGGCATCTTCAAAAACCGACAACAAACCTTCTTCTTTGATCGATTGGGCCACTAGGTGAGAACCAGGTACCAACCAGGCAGTTACATGGTCCGCTTTCTTTCTGCCGCGAACAATGCTGGCAAATGCCCTGAAATCTTCAATACGACCATTGGTACAGCTGCCGATAAATACGTAGTCTACTTTTTTACCCAACATGGCATCACCTTCACTAAAATCCATATATCCTAGTGATTTTTTGTAGGTGGCTACACCGCCATCTAGACTCTGAGCCATTGGAATATTTTGACTGATACCCAATCCCATTCCTGGATTGGTTCCATAAGTGATCATCGGTTCTATTTTATCGCCATCAAAGGTGTACTCTTTATCAAACGAAGCCTGATCATCGGAATACAATGTTGACCAATAATTCATAGCCTTATCAAAGTCTTGACCTTTAGGGGCAAATTCTCTACCAGCAACATAATCAAAAGTCTTTTGATCTGGGGCAATCATCCCTCCACGGGCCCCCATCTCAATACTTAAATTGCACACAGTCATCCGGCCCTCCATACTCATTTCAGAAAAAACAGGCCCAGCATATTCAACAAAATAACCAGTGGCTCCAGAGGTGGATAATTGACTGATTATATATAAAGCCACATCTTTAGGAGTAACTCCTTTTTGCAAAGACCCAGTAATGTTTATACGCATACTTTTGGGTTTCGGCTGCATGATACATTGTGTGGACAAGACCATTTCAACCTCAGAAGTTCCGATTCCAAAAGCAATCGCTCCAAAAGCACCATGGGTGGAAGTATGTGAATCACCACAAACTATAGTGGCCCCAGGTAATGTAATCCCGTATTCAGGTCCAACCACATGGACAATTCCATTTTTCTGGTGACCCAACCCCCAATAACTGATTCCGTGTTCACGGGCATTTTGTTCCAACATCGCCAATTGGTTGGCTGAAAGTGGATCTTCAACAGGTAAATGTTGATTGATAGTAGGGGTGTTGTGGTCAGCCGTGGCAAAAGTACGCTCAGGAAATTTGACGCGAATTCCTCGCTGTTTCAGGCCCAGAAAAGCTACCGGGCTGGTTACTTCATGCACCATATGTCTGTCGATAAACAAAACATCTGGACCATTTTCTATGGAGTGGACTACATGAGCGTCCCATACTTTATCAAAAAGTGTTTTAGCCATAATCTGTGAGTAAAATTGATTTGATGGATGTAAAAATAAGTGCACATCCAACGTGTGTAAAAGTAAAAAATGATTGATCAATTAAAGTCTCAAACGCCTAAAAATTACGACGTTCAACTGATGTAATTCCAGATATTTTTGTGTCTAAGTACCGCTTCAAAAGCTTTTTTTAACACGCTGTGTTCTGTTTGTGATAAAGTGGGGTCTGCATGTAAAATACTCATGGCTTCTTTTCTGGCCAAACTCAACAATTCCTGATCTTGAGTTAAGTCGGCTATTTTTAATTGAAGGACACCACTTTGTTGGGTACCCATTAAATCCCCTGGGCCCCTTAGTTTCAAATCAACTTCTGACAAAGCAAATCCGTCGTTAGTTTGTGTCATAGTATGAAGTCTCAGCTTGGCATCTTCACTGATTTGGTCCGCGGACATCAATATGCAGTAGCTTTGTTCGGCTCCCCTGCCAACTCGTCCCCTGAGTTGGTGTAACTGTGAAAGCCCAAATCGCTCAGCACTTTCAATCACCATGACTGAAGCATTAGGGACATTGACACCTACTTCTATAACTGTAGTAGCCACCATAATCTGTGAAATTCCTCGGACAAAACGATCCATTTCAATCGCTTTGTCATCAGATTTCATTTGACCATGTACTATGGAAACTTGGTAATTTGGCATGGGAAATTCCCGGGTAATCGACTCATATCCATCCATGAGGTCTTTATAATCCATGGCTTGGGACTCATTGATTAGCGGATAGACAATATAAACCTGTCGACCCAATGCTATTTGTTCTTTAATAAAACCAAATACCTTCAATCGATGAGCATCAGTGCGCCAAACTGTCTTAATTTCTTGACGGCCAGGTGGAAGCTCGTCAATTACAGAAATATCCAGATCACCATACAGACTCATGGCCAATGTTCTGGGTATGGGTGTAGCCGTCATCACTAAAACATGAGGAGGAATATCATTCTTATGCCAAAGTTTTGCTCGTTGGGCTACCCCAAAACGGTGTTGTTCATCGATAACCGCCAAGCCTAGGTGGTGAAAAATCACCGTATCCTCGAACAAGGCATGAGTTCCCACTAACACATGAATATTGCCTTCTTTTAAATCCGATAACAAATTGGTGCGCTCTTTATTTTTTACTGACCCAGTCAATAGCGCAACCCGTAAACCCACAGGCGCCAATAAATCACTAATCCCTCTGAAATGTTGTTGGGCCAATATTTCTGTGGGCGCCACCAAACACGATTGAAAACCATTGTCTACGGCCATCAAAAAACAGAGTAC
>DFSJ01000032.1:0-5994 GCA_002378585.1 Flavobacteriaceae bacterium UBA3440
TCAATTCTGCTGCTCCATTGAGGAAGATTTCGGTGCACAATGTTTGATTCTTGGGCATTCAGGCCTCGGTCCATTCTTACTTCTACAGCCCATCTATTGGTGTGTATGCCGACACCCCACTGGAATCCTAAAGTCCATGACTGACTTGCCTCTTCAATACTCAGATCGTTGAGACCGCTAATTTGATCTTTGAGTATATAACGCATCTGTGGGCCTGCGCTGAAATGAACGGGACCAAAAACGGATACGCCAACCAAAACAGGCAGTTCAATTTGTTGGCGTTTGGCTGTAAATTCATCGGAGAGATCTACCGATAATCCCTGAGCTTGGTAACTACGGGTAGTCTGAGCAAAAACAAGTTCAGGTTTCAGGTAAAACCCGCCCAAATAAATCATTCTTGAGGCACCAACATGCCATCCAGAGCGCTGTTCTGCACCGGAAGAAATATCCTTTTCGACTGAGGAGATCGAGGTCTTCAAATCCCCGTTTTGTGGGTATTGAATACCCGCGCGAATCCCCCAGCCGCTTTGTGTTTGAGCCCCTACTGAGGCCATAAATACACAGGCAGGAATCCAGAGTAGTTTTTTCATTTACGCGTTCTTTCTGGAGATGGCTTTTAGTACAGCCTTTTCAATTGCAGCCGCATTAAGCCCGTACTTATCCATTAATTGACTAGGCGTACCACTTTCGCCAAATGTATCTTGGGTGCCGATAAATTCTTGTGGGCAAGGGTGGTGCTGAGCTAATGTTCGCGCAATACTCTCACCTAAACCGCCTAATACATTATGCTCTTCACAGGACACCAAGCAACCAGTTTTGGCCACTGAAGCCAATATAGCCTCCTCATCCAGTGGTTTTATGGTGTGGATATTGATCACTTCACAAGAAATTCCTTGGGCTTCAAGAACCTCTGCGGCTTGAAGCGCTTCCCAAACTAAATGACCAGTAGCGGCAATAGTCACGTCACTGCCCGGGGAAAGCATCAAGGCTTTTCCGACTACAAAAGGTTGATCTTCTGGAATGAAATTAGGTACAACAGGACGTCCAAATCTCAGGTAAACAGGACCTTGATGATCCGCAATAGCTATGGTAGCAGCTTTGGTTTGGTTGTAGTCACAGGTGTTGATCACGGTCATTCCAGGCAACATTTTCATCAACCCTATATCTTCCAGGATTTGATGCGTTGCACCGTCCTCACCCAGGGTTAATCCAGCATGTGAGGCACAGATTTTTACATTTTTGCCAGAGTAGGCAATCGATTGTCTAATTTGATCATATACCCTTCCTGTAGAAAAGTTGGCAAATGTACCTGTAAAGGGATTTTCCCCGCCGATGGTCAAACCGGCAGCGATTCCCATCATATTGGCCTCAGCAATACCAACCTGTACAAAACGCTCCGGGTGTGCTTCGATAAAGGCCTCCATTTTTAGAGAACCAATTAAATCGGCACATAGAGCCACTACGTTGGGATGGGTCTTGCCCAATGATGCCAAGCCAGCGCCAAAACCACTGCGGGTATCTTTTTTTCCTAAATCTGTGTATTTTTTCATCGCGAAATCTTCAAGTTTAATAGTCGCCTAGGGTTACTGGGTTTTGCGCAAGCGCTTGTGCCAATTGATCGTCGTTAGGTGCTTTGCCGTGCCAAGCATGGGTGTACATCATAAAGTCAACCCCGTGACCCATCACTGTATGCAACAGGACGCATACAGGCTTTCCTTTACCCAGAAGCGATTGAGCAGTTTCATAGCCTGAAATAATGGCCTCAACATCGTTTCCTTGGGTTACTTCAACTACTTCCCAACCAAAAGCCAAGAATTTAGCTTTTAGATCACCCATCGCCAACACGTGATCTGTTGAGCCATCGATTTGTTGTCCATTTAAGTCGACTGCTGCAATGAGATTGTCTACTTTTTTGGCTGCAGCAAACATCAGGGCTTCCCAATTTTGTCCCTCTTGAAGTTCTCCATCTCCAGTTAACGCATAGACCGTGTGTGAGTCTTGGTTCAGTTTTTTGGCCAGTGCGGCTCCGATAGCTACAGACAACCCTTGTCCCAATGAACCAGAGGCCATGCGGATTCCTGGAAGTCCCTCGTGGGTAGTGGGGTGGCCTTGCAATCTGGAGTCCAACTTTCTAAACGTGGCTAGTTCTGCTACATCAAAATATCCTTTTCTAGCTAGGGTGCTATAAAATACAGGAGAGATATGTCCGTTGGATAAAAAGAAAACATCTTCGCCGATCCCATCCATCGAAAACCCAGGATTTAGTTTCATTATTTTGTGGTACAAGGCAATAAAAAATTCGGTACAACCCAAAGAACCTCCTGGGTGTCCTGAATTGACTTGGTGTACCATGCGCAAAATATCTCTGCGTGTCTGAATGACAAGGTCGTTTAGTGTTGGTTGTTGATTCATTGATCTCGGGATTAGTTTCCGAGGTAAAAGTAAAGGCTCTCATTAAGTTGACCAAGACAGGAGGATTGTTTTTATCCTATAAATGTCAACATCTTATCACCATAGAGGGAATTTGATTCAGGGTGCAGACCAGCGGCTGAATCTTCCCTATATTTGTGCCCATAATTGAGCGAAGTGCAGTTTACCTTAGACCATAAAGATCCAGAAACTAAAGCAAGGGCAGGGGTGATCCAAACAGATCACGGATCGATAGAAACTCCTATTTTTATGCCTGTTGGTACAGCGGCTACCGTCAAGGGAGTACACCAACGCGAACTAAAAGAGGAAATCAATCCAGACATCATTTTAGGAAACACGTACCATCTATACCTGAGACCTGGAACCGAAATCATCCGCAAAGCGGGTGGGTTGCACCAATTCATGAATTGGGATCGACCAATATTGACAGATAGTGGCGGTTATCAAGTTTATTCTTTATCTGCCAACAGAAAAATCAAGGAAGAGGGGGTTAAGTTCAAGTCCCACATCGACGGCTCTTACCACGTGTTTACCCCTGAAAATGTAATGGAAATTCAAAAGACCATCGGGGCTGACATCATCATGGCTTTTGATGAATGCACCCCATATCCCTGTGACTATCACTACGCCAAGCGATCGATGCACATGACCCATCGGTGGCTCGATCGATGCATCAATCACTTGGAAAAGTGCCCAGATTTATACGGATATTCCCAGGCATTTTTCCCCATTGTACAAGGATCTACCTACAAAGACCTCAGACTACAATCTGCGGAATATATCGCCAACAGTGGAGCTGTGGGCAACGCCATAGGTGGGCTATCCGTGGGAGAGCCCGCTGAAGAGATGTACGCCATGACTGAAGTGGTGTGCAGTGTGCTTCCCGAGGATAAACCGAGATACCTTATGGGGGTGGGAACCCCCATAAATTTATTGGAAAATATAGCCTTAGGTATCGACATGTTTGATTGCGTGATGCCTACACGAAATGCCCGAAATGGCATGTTGTTTACTGCCCACGGCACCATCAATATCAAAAACAAAAAGTGGGAGGATGATTTTTCTCCCATAGATCCCATGGCCATGACGTTTGTAGATACGGAGTATTCTAAAGCCTATTTGCGTCATTTGTTTGTCTGTAACGAATATTTAGGCAAGCAAATCGCCACGATCCACAATCTTGGATTTTACCTTTGGCTAGTACGCGAAGCTAGAAAGCATATTCTCGCCGGTGATTTTAGAACATGGAAAAATCAAATGGTGAAACAGATGGATAAGCGCTTGTGATGAAAAAAATCGACCGCTACATATTGCGTCGTTACCTCATCACATTTACGGTGATGCTTTTTCTGTTTATCCCTATTGGAATCATGGCCAATATTGCTGAGCAAATTGGCAAAATGATTGATAATCAAGCACCAACAGGGGAAATTATTCAATACTACATCAATTTCACTCTGTATATTGGGACACTCCTATTTCCTATATTTTTGTTTCTTTCCGTCATTTTTTTCACCTCAAAACTCGCCAACAACACAGAAATCATCGCCATTTTAGGCTCTGGGATTTCTTATGAGCGGTTTCTTCGTCCTTATTTGATTGGAGCGGGAATACTTGCGAGCACCATTTTTCTACTTGCCATGTTTTTAGTTCCCAGGGCGAGTTTAGGCTATAATGAGTTTGTTTTTAAGTATTTAAAAGCAGGTAAACAGGATCGACAGACCGAAAATATTTTCACTCAAATCAACGAACAAGAGGTAATCTATGTAAGCAATTACGACCATAACCGTCAAAGGGGGTATCAGTTTACGTTGGAGCATTTTGACTCGACAGGTACCTTGTCGTTTAAAATTAATGCATCCTCCATTCGGTGGAAAGAACAGGACAGCGTGTATCAAATGATTCCATATACCAAGCGGATCATCAAAAATGACGAGGTGATACGCGTAGAACACCAAACCAGTTTTGATACCATTTTTCCTTTCGCGCTCTCCGACATGACCCCAGTATCTTACGTGGCAGAAACGAAGAATTTGTTTGAGTTAAATAGTTTTATCAAGGACATGAAGAAAAAAGGGGCTTCCAACATCAATGCTTATGTGCTGGTAAAATACAAACGATGGGCGCTGCCCTTTTCTATTTTCGTGCTGACCATTATCGGTGTTTCTGTCTCTGCCAACAAGCGCCGGGGTGGTATGGGAATTAATTTGGCTTTGGGGGTGTTGATCGCTTTTCTCTATATATTTTTTGATCGAGTATTCTCCACGATGGCCCAACAGTCTGGCCTTCCACCACTTTGGGCTGTATTGATCCCCAACGCTATTTTCGGCGCATTGGCCATTTATCTACTTCACGATGCCAAAAAACAACACTAGTCATATACTTCAGTTACACGGAATTGTGTTTATCTGGGGTTTTACCGCCGTTTTAGGTGCCCTAATTTCATTGGGAGCTCTTCCCTTGGTATGGTATCGAATGGGTATTGCGGTTTTTTCCGTCGCCTTATTCATGGCTTTTAAAAAGAAGTCATTTGTACAGCCCTGGCCAGTGATACGTCACATGATGGCTACAGGGGTAGTGATCTCCCTGCATTGGTTGCTGTTTTTTTATGCCATCAAGGTGTCGAATGTTTCCATCACGTTAGCGTGTTTATCTACAGGTGCCTTTTTTACTGCCCTATTAGAGCCACTGATCTATCGAAGAAAATTGCTTTGGTATGAAGTTGGGCTGGGTGTGCTGGTCATTTTGGGATTGCTGCTGATTTTTGGTATGGACATGACCTACGCAAAAGGCATGGTAGCGGGTCTAGGCTCCGCATTATTGGCCGCTATCTTTTCACTGAACAACGGTCGATTGATTCAAAAAACAGAGGCCTCTGTCATTTGCTTTTATGAAATAGGTACTGGCTGGCTTTTTTTAGGTGCGGTATTGCTGTTTTCTGGTATGATGACCCCGGAGGTATTGGCCCTTAGAGGCTGGGATCTTCCTTATTTGTTGATTCTCGCAACAGCCTGCACGGCTTATGCTTTTATAGAGTCAATTCGTCTGATGAAGTTCTTGACACCTTATACGGTGATGCTGACCACCAATATGGAGCCGATCTACGGAATATTACTCGCTTTTTTTATCTTGGGAGATCAAGAACAAATGCATGCTTCCTTTTATGTCGGGGCTCTTTTAATTTTGATTGCTGTTGTGGCAGATTCAGTCATTAAGTATCGTGTGAAATCCAAATTAAAACAGCAATCTACCGTGTAGAGAACATCATATGTTTATATTTGTGGGCTATATTTAAGTGTCAAAGATGGAATATTTGGATTTTGAACTTCCGATTAAAGAACTGGAAGAGCAGTTAGGCAAATGCCGTTTGATCGGACAAGAAAGTGATGTTGACGTAACAGAAACTTGTCAACAAATCGAGCAGAGGCTTAAAGAAACCAGAAAAGAGATATATAAGAATTTGACCCCTTGGCAGCGGGTACAACTTTCCAGGCATCCTAATCGCCCATACACTTTAGATTACATCAAAGCGCTTTGTGGCGATTCTTGGTTGGAACTTCACGG
>DFSJ01000032.1:6309-7894 GCA_002378585.1 Flavobacteriaceae bacterium UBA3440
CAGCAAAAAGGGGTGAATACCAAAATGCGTCAGTACAGAAACTTTGGTATGGCCAATCCTGAGGGATACCGAAAGGCCCTTCGTTTGATGAAGTCTGCCGAGAAGTTTAACCTACCTGTTTTGTGCATCATCGATACCCCGGGTGCTTATCCGGGTGTGGAAGCAGAGGAACGCGGTCAAGGTGAGGCTATTGCCAGAAATATTTTAGAAATGACTCGTTTAGAAGTGCCGATTATTGTTGTGATTATCGGGGAAGGTGCTTCTGGTGGTGCTTTAGGTATTGGTGTCGGGGATAAGGTATTGATGCTTGAAAACACCTGGTACTCTGTCATCTCTCCTGAGTCTTGTTCTTCTATCCTATGGAGGAGTTGGGAGTTTAAAGAAAAGGCGGCAGAAGCACTTAAACTAACGGCTCCTGACATGAAAAAATTAAACTTGATTGACGAAATCATCAAGGAACCAGAAGGAGGTGCTCATACCAATAGAGAAAAGACCTTTCAGACCGTTAAATCCAAAATACTCAAGTATTACGCATCGTTAAAGGATTTGCCGAAAGACGAATTGGTCAACCAGCGTATGGACAAGTATTTGGCTATGGGCCAATACTCAGATCCCACTGCATAACCACTCATGTGGGGCATTATTTTTTTGCGTTATACACAATTTATTTAGGTTATCAACAGGCTTAATGTTGATGGGGTGTAGATATTTAGGTGTCTAATTACCCCACCTAGCTGTGTGTAAATATTTACTTTAGCCTTATGGAAAGACCGATGACCAATTTAGATACTGTTCGATCAAGCGCTGCTTCGTTAATTCAATTAGAAAGAGGCAAAATTCCACCACAAGCACTTGATTTAGAAGAGGTAGTATTGGGCGCTATGCTGATCGACAAAAAGGGGGTAGACGAAATCATCGATATTTTGCATCCTGAGGTTTTTTACAGAGAAGCACATCAGCATATTTATCAAGCGATTTTTACGCTTTTTGAATCCTCAGAGCCGATTGATTTATTGACTGTTTCAGCAGAATTAAAAAAATCAGGTAAGCTAGATGCCGTAGGAGGGAATCATTACCTCATCGGATTGACCCAAAAGGTAGCTTCTTCTGCCCATATTGAATTTCATGCCCGCATCATACTTCAGAAATATATCCAAAGAAGTTTGATCAAGATCTCCAATGAAATCATTCAAGAGGCTTATGACGAGTCTACCGATGTATTTGATTTATTGGACGCTGCAGAGTCTAAGTTATATGATGTAACTCAAGGCAATATCAAAAGATCTGCAGAAACCGCCCAAAATCTGGTCATACAAGCCAAAAAGAAGATCGAAGAAATTGCCAACAAAGAAGGTTTGAGCGGTGTGCCCTCTGGGTTTGATCAATTGGACAAGTTAACCTCTGGATGGCAACCCAGTGATTTGGTTATTGTTGCCGCAAGACCAGGTATGGGTAAAACGGCGCTCACCCTTTCTATGGCCCGTAACATTGCGGTAAATGGGCAAATAGGCGTTGCTTTTTTCTCCTTAGAGATGTCCTCAGTTCAGTTGATTACTCGTTTGATTTCTGCTGAAACTGGGTTGTC
>DFSJ01000032.1:8255-8710 GCA_002378585.1 Flavobacteriaceae bacterium UBA3440
CCATTGTACATAGATGATACGCCTTCACTTTCCATATTTGACCTCCGGGCCAAGGCGAGACGACTGGCTTCACAACACCAAATTAAGCTAATCATCATCGATTATCTTCAGTTGATGACTGCGGGTTCAAACCAAAAGGGCGGGAATCGGGAACAAGAGATTTCAACTATTTCTAGAAACTTAAAGGCATTGGCCAAGGAACTAAATATCCCTGTAATTGCCCTCTCCCAGTTGTCTCGAGCTGTAGAGACTCGAGGAGGTACCAAGCGACCTATTCTTTCGGACCTCAGGGAATCTGGTGCTATTGAACAAGACGCAGATATCGTATCCTTTATCTACAGGCCTGAGTATTATCAGATCACCGAGTGGGATGACGAGGAGCGAAGTTCAACCACTGGTCAAGCCGAGTTTATCGTCGCCAAACACAGAAATGGTGGCTTGGGCAATATTCGACT
>DFSJ01000032.1:9018-15597 GCA_002378585.1 Flavobacteriaceae bacterium UBA3440
TTTCAGTCTAAGATGAATCAAGGGGCGGAAAATCCCTTCGTAACCCGTAAACTACCTCACCCTAATGAGGCTTTTGATGGTGTTGAAGATGATATGCCGTTTTAAAGACTGCTTCTTATATCCAGGATGATTTTCTCAAGCACCATTTCTACACCAAATTGGTCGTTGCTGGCCGTTTGATATTTGGCCGCTTTCACTACATCCGGGTGTGCATTGCCCATCGAAAAAGAATAATGACTCTGACCCAACATTTCCAGGTCGTTTAGATAGTCTCCTAGGCATAAAGTTTCTGCTGGGCTTATGTTTAATAACGATTGAATTTTGGCCACGGCCGTCCCTTTATGCGCCTCTTGATGCGATAAGTCGACCCAATTAGGTCCCGATATTTTCACTTTTAATTCATTGCTTAACGCCTCCACATGGGGATAGATATGTTTTTCCGAACCCTCAGGATGGTACAGCGCGATTTTAAGCACCGGTTCTGTACAGTCGCTCAGGCGCTCTATGGTTTCGTAGGCGCTGTAGTATTGAATTACAAATGACTCGAAATCAGGAAATCCTCGTTTAATAAACGCTTTGTCTTTTGTGCAAAGTACAGCGTGAATATCTGGTCTTTTTTCCAACAGGTTTAATGGCCGTTCTAGCAAGTGGCTTGGAAAGTCGGCCTGGTGAATTTCGCGATCCTGGTACAGTGTATAGCCTCCATTTTCAGCAGCGATATAAATTTGGTCAGCAATCCGATACAATTTGTGGTAGATACTGTCGTATTGTCTACCAGAGGCGGCTACAAAGGTCACCCCCAGAGATTTTAGTTCTTCAAAGGCGGTGTAAAATCGTTCGCTGACCAGATGATGGCTGTTTAATAAGGTGCCATCCATGTCGGTGACTACCAGCTTTATGTGGGCTAAGTTTGGAAAATTCATGAGGCAAGGATATAAAAAAAACCTGCGCATAGCACAGGTTTTTTCAAAGTGAGTATAGGTTGAATTTTATTTGTTGATTTGATCCACCACCGCTTTGAAAGCTTCTGGGTGATTCATCGCTAAATCGGCTAGTACTTTTCTGTTTAACTCGATGTTGTGCGCTTTAGCTTTACCCATAAAAACTGAGTAAGACATACCGTGCAAACGAGCTCCAGCATTAATACGAGTGATCCAAAGTCCCCTAAATGTTCTTTTCTTGTTTCTGCGGTCTCTGTATGCGTATAGCATCGCTTTTTCAACCGCGTTTTTAGCAACAGTCCAAACGTTCTTTCTTCTTCCGAAGAAACCTTTGGCTTGTTTCATGAAATTTTTTCTGCGTGCTCTTGAGGCAACGGCGTTTACTGATCTTGGCATAGTTGTTTGTTTTTTTGTAGCAGGCGGCTTTTGCTCTTGTTAGGGCCTGACTCCAGGGTTAGACATTACCGATTTGGATTATTTTAATCCTAGTTGCTCTTTGATGCTGTTCACATCAGACTCGTGTACCAAGCCTGAGTGGGTCAACGCCAATTTGCGTTTTTTTGATTTTTTAGTCAAGATGTGGCTTTTAAAAGCGTGCTTTCTCTTGATCTTTCCAGATCCGGTCACCACGAAACGTTTCTTGGCGCTGGACTTAGTTTTGATTTTAGGCATCTTTTTTATTTAGGGTTAAACTCACTTACTTTTTTACTTTTGGGGCGAGGAACATGGTCATTCTCTTCCCTTCTAATTTGGGCATCTGTTCTACTTTTCCAAGTTCTTCCAATTCAGAAGCCAGCTTGAGCAATAAGATCTCTCCTTGGTCTTTGTAGATGATTGAACGTCCTTTGAAAAACACATAAGCCTTTAATTTGGCGCCTTCTTTTAGAAAGCTTTCCGCGTGTTTCTTTTTAAAGTTGTAATCGTGGTCGTCGGTTTGTGGACCAAATCTAATTTCCTTGATGACAACTTTGGTGGCCTTAGCTTTTAGGGCTTTGTCCCGCTTTTTCTGCTCGTACAAGAATTTCTTGTAGTCTAGGATCTTGCACACTGGAGGTGCTGCATTGGGGGAAATTTCCACCAAATCCAGCTCGAGTTCCTCTGCTTTTTGGAGGGCGTCTCTCAATGTGTATATGCCCACTTCAATGTTATCCCCCACAAGTCGCACGTTTGGTGCGGTGATGCGTTGGTTGATGTTGTGAAGGTCTTTGTTTTCCTTCCTGGGCTGGGGCGTAAAGCGTTTACGTATGGCTATGGCTCAATAAATTTAGTTCAACTTCTATTTAAACGACTTCAAGGTCGATTTTATCTCTTGGTCAATGATAGAAACAAATGTTTCGACATTGATGCTTCCCAGGGACTCTCCTCCGTGTTTGCGCACAGAAACGGTTTGTTCTTGGGTTTCTTGATCCCCGACAATGATCATGAAAGGAACCTTACTCATTTCAGCTTCGCGAATCTTCTTGCCAATTGTCTCGTTTCTAGCGTCAATGAGGCCGCGAATTTCGTGATTTTCTAGGGAATTTAAAACTTTTTCCGCATATTTTTCGTGTTTCTCGCTCACAGGTAAGACCATTACCTGATTTGGCGTGAGCCACAAGGGGAAATTACCTCCGGTATGCTCCAATAAAAGAGCGATGAATCGCTCCATGGAACCAAACGGCGCCCGGTGAATCATCACGGGTCTATGTAACTCATTATCACTTCCCTTGTAAGTTAAATCAAAACGCTCTGGCAAGTTGTAATCTACTTGAATGGTGCCTAACTGCCATTGCCTGCCCAATGCATCGCTGACCATAAAGTCAAGTTTTGGTCCATAAAATGCTGCTTCACCCGGTTCTATGACGTAGTCAAGTCCTTTTTCTTGAGCGGCATTAATAATGGACTGTTCGGCTTTTTCCCAGTTTTCCGGGCTACCGATGTATTTTTCTGGTTGACTGAGGTCTCTGACAGAAACTTGGGCCCTATAATTGTCAAATCCTAGGGAGTTCAACACGTAAAGGGATAAATCAATCACATTTTTAAATTCCTGATCCAATTGCTCTGGAGTACAGAAAATATGTGCATCATCCTGAGTAAAACCGCGTACTCTGGTGAGTCCGTGCAACTCGCCACTTTGCTCATAGCGGTAAACCGTCCCAAACTCCGCATATCTTTTGGGCAGTTCTTTGTAGCTAAAAGGTTTGGTGTTGTAAATCTCGCAATGGTGTGGGCAGTTCATCGGTTTTAGCAAAAACTCTTCATCAAGCTTTGGCGTTTTTATCGGCTGAAAACTATCCGCTCCGTATTTTGCGTAGTGACCCGAGGTGACGTAGAGTTCTTTTTGTCCAATGTGTGGCGTAACCACCATTTCATAACCCGCTTTTTTCTGGGCTTGCTTTAAGAAATCTTCCAATCGAGCGCGCAGTGCGGCACCTTTTGGCAGCCATAGTGGAAGACCAGGTCCTACTTTTTGTGAAAACGTAAATAGTTCAAGTTCTTTTCCCAGTTTTCTGTGGTCTCTTTTTTTCGCTTCCTCTAGAAGAGCGAGGTAATCGGTCAGGTCTTTCTGCTTGGGGAATGAAATTCCATAGATGCGGGTGAGTTGTTTTTTCTGTTCGTCGCCCCGCCAGTAAGCACCGGCTACACTGAGTATTTTAAATGCTTTTACCCAACCTGTATGCGGCAAATGACCTCCGCGACACAAATCGGTAAACACATCGTGGTCACAAAAGGTAATGGTGCCGTCCGCTAAATTCTCGATCAGCTCCACTTTAAACTCGTTGCCTTCTGCGGTATATTTTTTTAATGCATCAGCCTTAGAAACAGCACGCATGGAGAACGGATGTTTTCCTTTGGCTATTTCAAGCGCTTTTTGTTCGATCGTTTCAAAATCTTTATCGGAAATCACTTGGCCTTGTGGAAGGTCGACATCGTAGTAAAAACCTTGGTCAATAGCCGGTCCAATGGTCAGTTTGACCCCGGGGTACAAAGACTCCAGCGCTTGCGCTAAAATGTGTGCCGATGAGTGCCAGAATGCTTTTTTTCCCTCTTTGTCGTTCCAGGTGAACAGCACCAATGATCCAGACGCCGTGAGCGGTGTGCTGCTTTCAATGATTTGACCGTTAAACGATGCGGAGAGCACATTGCGCGCTAGTCCTTCACTGATGCTCGCAGCAACGTCCATAGGTGTAGCACCTGGTGCGTAAGCACGAACACTAGAATCGGGAAGAGTAATTTCAATCATGAATGATGGGATTGGGCGACAAATATACCACCTTGTCCTTATCCCACCAAGTAGCCAAGCGCAAATCCCCCAAGGATTACTGCAAATTTTCGCCAATTAAAACGATGGCCGTCAGAACTTTCAAAAAGTATCACCGTGGCTATGTGCAATAAGATACCCACAGCCAGGGCATTTAGGTAGTTGTTCCAATGTTCAGGCCAAAGGGATTGGCCGGAGAGAAAACTGCCTAAAGGGGTCATCAATGAAAATGCACCTATGGCTCCCAGCGATAGATACTTGGGTGCTTTGGACTCCAAAAGCAAGAGTGAAAGCGCCAGGGCGATGGTAAATTTGTGTACCAAAACTCCCCAAAAAAGTCCGTTTACACTGCTCAGCGGAATGCCTTCCAACAATGCGTGAATACAGAGGCTTCCGATCACCAACCAGGGGACTCTTCCCGAGTGTCCATGATGGTGTGTATGTCCGTGTTCTGCGCCTTGAGACAGATATTCCAGAGAAAGCTGCAGAATGATTCCCAGGGATAAAAAAAGACCTACTGTTTTAGGAGCTTCATCCTGAAAAAGCTCAGGCAACATCTCAAAAATGAGTGTAGAGAGCAAAAATGCCCCACTGAAGGAAAGACCCAATGACATATAGGGGCCTGATTTAGTCGTTCGGGTTTGAACTGCTAGATAACCTAGCCAAACTACTATGATGGGGGAAATAATCAACATAAAGCAACTCAGACATCAAGCAGTACTTCGCTACTTGGTATGCCGGGTAAAATTAATGTATTTTTGCGGGAGTATAATCAGCAGATGAAGCAAGAAAATTACCCCATGGTGGCAAAAACCCTACACGGGTTTGAAGAAATATGCGCCCAAGAACTACGCCAACTCGGCGCATCAAAAGTAGAGATAGGGGTTCGCAGTGTGCGTTTTGAGGGGGATTTAGGTTTTATGTACAAGGCCAACCTCAATCTGAGGACAGCCATTAAGATTGTGAAACCAATCGCGCAATTTACGCTCAAAAACCAAGATGACCTCAGCCGTAAAATGGATGAAATTGACTGGAGTAAATACTTTGATGTAGACCAGAGTTTTGCCATTGACACTACGCTAAATTCAGAAATTTTCACCCACTCGCTCTTTGTTTCTCAAAAGGCCAAAGACGCGATTGTCGATCAGTTTAGAAAAAAAACTGGTAGACGTCCCGATGTGGATCTTCAATTTCCTGATTTGAGGTTAAACATGCATATACAACAAAATCAGTGCACGGTTTCCCTCGACAGTTCTGGAAAATCATTGCATCAAAGGGGATACCGAACAGCTACCAATATCGCACCGATTAATGAGGTTTTGGCGGCTGGCATATTGTTGCTCAGCGGCTGGAAAGGCCAGACCCCCTTTTTAGATCCCATGTGTGGATCGGGTACTTTTTTGGTAGAAGCAGCGATGATCGCTTGCAATATCCCGGCCAATATCAACCGCAAGGAATTTGCCTTTGAAAAATGGGCAGATTTTGACGAAGTACTTTGGGAGAAAATCATCGAGGTCAGTTTAAAGAGAACCCGAGAATACCCGTTTAAACTGGTGGGATACGATAAAGCGCCCTCCGCGGTGCGCAAAGCTATGGATAACATAGCCAATGCCCATTTGTCTGAGTTTGTAGAGGTGCGTCAAGCCAATTTTTTTACCTCTGAAAAAGAGGTCACGGGTCCTTTGCATTTGGTGTTTAATCCACCCTATGGAGAACGTTTGGACATTGAAATGGAATCGTTTTACAAGAGCATTGGCGATACGTTGAAAAAAGGATATCCGCAAACAGATGCCTGGATGATCACCTCCAATTTAGAGGCATTAAAACACGTGGGTCTTCGCCCTACGGCTAAAATTAAATTGTTTAACAGCCATTTGGAGTCCAGATTAGTACATTACCCGATGTACTCAGGAAGTAAACGAACTAAATTTCAAATCCATGAAGGCCAAAGCACTGATCTTTAATTTTATAGGATTTACTTTTTTATTCCTTGCATTTCGCTATTTGTTGCTCTGGCTGTATCCTGTAGATAATCTTTTTCCGATTGTTTTCGCAGCTATTTTAGCCAATATTTTGTCGCCAAAATTCGGGGTGGTAGTCGATAAAGAAGGAAAAAAACTGATGATGAAGTGGTTGTTGATCAAGGGTGTACGCCAAATCAAATGATCAAAATCCACTGTCTCTAAAGCCTGATTGTCCCATGTTTCTGGATCCAGAGAAGGGGTCTTCACCTCCGGACTCCAACTGTGGTTTTTTCTTGCGGTATACTTTCGGGCGTTCAAAAAGTGGGACTAAATAGCTGAGTTGATATTGATAACTACTGCCAAATCTTGCTTCATCGGTTACTGTGTTGAACCCTGGAATCCAATGGTTGGGCGCGTTAATTAATTTTGGGGC
>DFSJ01000067.1:0-155 GCA_002378585.1 Flavobacteriaceae bacterium UBA3440
TTTTTTGCGCGTCCTGACACCCTATCTGTGGGGATTTGCAATGGATGTCAGTTGTGGATGGAACTTGACTTAGTGCACCCGGAACTTACCGTACATGGAAAAATGAAACACAACAAATCGCAAAAACACGAAAGTGGATTTGTTTCCGTCACCGT
>DFSJ01000067.1:490-2164 GCA_002378585.1 Flavobacteriaceae bacterium UBA3440
CATGGAGAAGGGCGTTTTGATTTGTCCTTACCTGAAAATGCCTACTCTATTGTGGCAAAATACAGCTACGATCAATATCCAGCCAATCCAAATGGAAGCGATTACAACACAGCCATGTTGTGCGACCAATCAGGAAGGCATTTGGTCAGTATGCCCCATATGGAGCGATCTATTTTTCCCTGGAATTGGGCGCATTATCCCAAAAGTACAGACCACCAAGTCAGCCCGTGGATTGAAGCTTTTGTAGCTGCTAGAAAATGGATTGAGTCACAGGGTTAAGCGCCAAAACTATCGATATATTTGATCGTATAAGTCTTGGTACTTAGCTTGAATCGCTTTTCTTTTAAGTTTCATAGTGGGCGTTAAATGTCCCGCATCTGGAGTCCAGGCATCTGGAGTAAGCTTAAATTGCTTGATTTTTTCAAATTTGGCAAATTGCTCGTTGGCCGACTCTACTTCTCGTTCAATTCTAGACAATACACGCGGGTGAGCAATCAAGGCTGTTCGATCCAAGTCACCCAGTTCCTTCTTTTTGGCCCATTGTTCTAAAAAAACGAAATCAGGTTGAATCAACGCAGCCGGCATTTTTTCGCCATCACCTATCACCATCACTTGCTCGATAAATCTGGACTGTTTTAATCGGTTTTCGAGTAATTGAGGAGCTACGTATTTGCCCCCAGAGGTTTTAAACATTTCCTTTTTTCGGTCGGTGATCCGCAAAAACCCGTCCTCATCAATATGGCCAATATCTCCGGTGTGAAAATATCCGTTTTGGATGACTGAGGCAGTTAACTCGGGATCTTTGTAGTACCCCATCATGACTTGTGGTCCTTTGACCAGAATCTCACCGTCCTCAGCGATCTTGACCTCGGTCTCTGCGATCAACTTACCTACAGTTCCTATCCTAAACTTGCCATCTCTCATGTCGTTTACGGACACCACAGGCGAAGTCTCCGTCAACCCATACCCTTCCATGACACCCATTTTAGCGGCGTTAAACACCCGGGCAAGTCTGGGTTGAAGTGCCGCACTTCCTGAGGCGATCAAACGCAGATTCCCCCCTAACGCCGCCCGCCACTTGCTGAAAATTAACCGATCGGCGATCTTTAATTGGAACTCGTACCAAGCGCCATTCTTTCCATAAGGCTCATAGCGCAACCCGAGATTGAGCGCCCAAAAAAAAAGGGCTTTTTTTATACCCGTCAAAGCAGTGCCTTTGGCCACAATACTGTCGTACACTTTTTCAAGCAATCTGGGCACCGAGGTCATCACATCCGGCTGGTGACGTTGTAAGTCAGCCATCAAAGTTTCCAGTGATTCAGCGTAGCACACCTTAACGCCTGTGTATTGGTATATATAGGTAATCACTCGCTCAAAAATGTGACAGATGGGCAAGAAACTCAATGCTTTGGCCTGTCCCGGCACCAAAGGCAATCGCTCACAGGCATAGAGCACATTGGACACCACATTATGGTGAGACAACATCACCCCTTTGGGCTTTCCTGTGGTACCCGAGGTGTAAATGATGGTGGCCAAATCCTCAGGCAATACCCCTTTGGCCAATGCCGCTACTTCTGCTTGGTTACTTTGATCCGCCCCTAACTGAAGCAATGAGGAAAAATGGGGACAATCAGCTAGTTGATTGAATGAATACACCTCAACCAACGAAGTCTG
>DFSJ01000067.1:2505-7976 GCA_002378585.1 Flavobacteriaceae bacterium UBA3440
GAATGGTTGAGAATATAGGCGTAATCTTCTTCTGTAATCGTGGGATAAATCGGCACGTTCTGGGCGCCAATCTGCATAATTCCCACATCGAGAATGTTCCACTCCGTTCGGTTGGTCAGTGAAATAACCGCAATTTTATCATTTTTCTTTACCCCTAACCTCAGCAATGCTCGACTGACGGCATGAGCCTGTTGCATAAACTCTGCAGAGGAAATCGATTGCCAAAGTCCTTGGTATTTCATCTCATAAGCCTCCTCGAGTGGATAATGATCTAATTGGTATTGAGCAAAATCAAAAAGACGGGTAGGTAATTGGTTCATAAAAGATATATTTCATCGAAAAATACAAAAATATAGACTAAAAAGTGCACAAAATTTAACAGTCATTTACTATGCATGCATAATAAATTTTCTATATTTACATAGATTCATTACCCTTATGAAGGAGCGAACCATCGACTACACTTTGCGCAACACATGGCAAGGGATTGTCAAAATGTACAATGAAGAGGCAAAAAAAATGGACTCCACGATGGCGACGGGTTTTACTTTGTTGAGTATTGATCCCAAAACCGGCACACCGTCCACCTCTTTGGGACCAAAAATGGGATTGGAATCTACCAGTATTTCAAGGATTCTAAATAATCTAGAAAAAAAAGCACTCATTGAGCGTAAGGCTCATCCTCAAGACGGAAGAAGTGTATTGATTCACCTCACGCCTGAGGGAATCAAAATGCGGGACCTCTCCAAATCATTTGTTTTGGATTTTCACGACAAGGTGATGGAAAAAACATCTAAAATTCAACTAAAACATTTTTTTGAGGTGGTGGATATCATCAATCAAATTACCTCTGAACGAAGTTAATACCTAGATATGAACAGACACATCAAAAAAGCAGCCGTCATTGGATCGGGCATCATGGGGAGTGGCATTGCCTGCCACCTAGCCAATATTGGTGTAGAAGTTTTGCTATTGGATGTTGTTCCAGATTTGAACAATATCCAACCCGCAGACCTCAAAAAAATAGTGCAACCCAGAAACCTTTTGGCGGAAAAAGCTTTGGCTCAAGCACTTAAACAAAAACCTGCGCCGCTCTACCACGCAGGATTCGTGAAACGAATAACTCCCGGTAATTTGGAAGACCACTTGCCCATGATTGCAGAGGTTGATTGGATTATAGAGGTTGTTGTGGAGCGATTGGATATCAAGCAACAGGTATTTGCCCAAATCGAACAATACAGAAAGCCTGGAACCCTGATTACCTCGAACACCTCCGGAATCCCCATTCACTTGATGTCCGAGGGACGCAGCCTTGATTTTCAGGAGCATTTTTGTGGGACGCATTTTTTTAACCCTGCGCGATACCTCGATTTATTTGAAATCATACCCGGACCAAAGACCAAGGCGGATGTACTGACTTTCTTGTCGCACTACGGAAGCACTTTCCTGGGGAAAACATCCGTAATGGCCAAGGATACTCCGGCATTTATTGGAAACCGCATCGGGATTTTTGGCATTCAAAGTCTATTTCACCTGATCCAAAAATTGGATATGACGATTGAGGAGGTGGATAAACTTACTGGTCCAGTGATTGGAAGGCCTAAATCTGCTACTTTTCGCACGGTCGACGTGGTTGGTCTAGACACACTGGTGCATGTGGCCAACGGAATAGCAGCGCACTGCCCTCAGGACGAAAAACACCACTTGTTTCAAATACCCGATTTCATCCAACACATGATGGAACAAAAGTGGTTAGGCAGTAAAACTGGTGCAGGATTTTACAAGAAGGTCACCGCAGAAAACGGCACTTCCTCCATACACGGTTTAGACTTAAAGACATTGACCTACAGAGCGCCTAAGAAAGCCTCATTTGCCACCTTGGAAGGCACCAAATCCATTGATCGAGTGATCGATCGATTTGCTGTTTTGGTCGATGGAAAAGATAAAGCCGGTGAATTTTATAGGGCGTCCTTCTCTGACATGTGGAGTTATATAGGTCACCGTATCCCCGAGATCACCGATGAGCTTTACCAAATTGACGAGGCGATGAAGGCTGGATTTGGGTGGGAGCACGGACCTTTTCAAATCTGGGATGCCGTCGGGCTGGACAAAGGACTTGAGCTCATAAAAGCGCATGGAAACACCTGTGCTGCTTGGATTGAGGAAATGAAATCACTAGGGCACCGTTCGTTTTATAAGGTTGAAGAAGGAGCAACGCTGTTCTACGATATTCCCAGCAAAAAATACAAACGGATACCCGGCCAAGAGCAACTCATCATCTTGGATAACATCCGTACCCAAAAAGCCGTCTATCAAAACCCTGGACTGGTGCTCACCGACTTAGGAGACGGCATACTCAACGCGGAATTCCGATCAAAAATGAACACCTTGGGTGGCGATGTTCTCAGCGGCTTGAACAAATCGCTTGACATCGCTGAAAAAGACTACCGCGGTCTGGTCATTGGCAATCAAGGAGCTCATTTTTCGGTAGGTGCCAACATCGCCATGATATTTATGATGGCCGTAGAGCAGGAATACGACGAGCTTAACATGGCTATTAGGATGTTCCAAAACACCATGATGCGCATGCGCTATTCAAGCATACCAACGGTGGCTGCCATACACGGAATGACCTTTGGTGGAGGATGTGAGCTATCGCTTCACGCAGACCAGGTCGTCGCAGCTTCAGAAACATATATGGGACTCGTAGAGTTTGGTGTTGGGGTAATACCTGGTGGCGGTGGCACCAAGGAGCTAACTCTAAGGGCCTCAGATACATTTAAAGCCAACGATGTGGAGGTCAATCGACTGAGAGAGGCCTTTTTAACCATAGCTATGGCCAAAGTATCCACTTCAGGCCACGAGGCGTTTGATCTGGGTTTGCTCCAAAAAGGCAAAGACCACCTCGTGGTGGGCAAACAGCGTTTGATTGCCAAAGCAAAAGCACAGGCATTGTCTATGGCAGAACAAGGATATACCCAGCCGATCATGCGCCAAGACATCAAAGTGCTGGGTCAACAATCTTTGGGTATGTTCCTGGTAGGAACTGATGCCATGAAAGCAGGTCACTACATCTCTGAACACGATCGTAAAATTGCCGATAAGCTAGCTTATGTCATGTCGGGCGGAGATCTCTCTGAAGCGACAAACGTCAGTGAACAATATTTGCTTGATCTAGAGCGCGAAGCGTTTTTGTCGCTGTGCACCGAACGAAAAACCCTGGAGCGCATCCAACACATGCTACAAACCGGTAAACCCTTAAGAAACTAGTCATGAAAACAGCCTATATCGTAAAAGCCTACAGAACAGCTGTAGGTAAAGCGCCCAAAGGGGTGTTTCGCTTTAAAAGACCCGACGAACTCGCTGCTGAAACGATCGAATTCCTGATTGATTCCCTAGGTGACTTTGACAAAACGCGTATTGATGATGTCATGGTGGGCAATGCCATGCCAGAGGCAGAACAAGGGCTAAACGTAGGAAGACTAATTTCCTTGATGGGGCTTAAAATCGATGATGTACCCGGAATGACGGTAAACAGATACTGTGCCTCAGGACTGGAAACGATAGCCATTGCTACAGCAAAAATTCAAGCAGGTATGGCTGATTGCATCATCGCCGGTGGTGTGGAAAGCATGAGTTTTATTCCCATGGGGGGATACAAACCCGTCCCAGACTACAAGACAGCTCAGCAAGGACATCAGGACTATTATTGGGGAATGGGACTAACGGCAGAAGCCGTAGCCGAACAATATCAAGTTTCTCGAGAAGACCAAGATCAATTTAGCTACCAATCCCACCAAAAAGCAATCGCTGCCCAAGAATCCGGGCGTTTTGACCGGCAAATAGTTCCGATTAAAGTTAACCAAGTAAAATTGGATGAAAACGGAAAAAAAATAAGCCATCAATACACCGTGGCCAAAGATGAAGGCCCTCGAAAAGACACCTCTGTAGAAGCATTGGCTGGATTGCCTTCGGTGTTTGCCCAAGGAGGTAGCGTCACCGCTGGAAACAGCTCTCAAATGAGTGATGGCGCATCATTTGTTTTGGTGATGAGCGAAGAACGCGTCAAAGAATTGGGGCTGACGCCCATAGCCCGCATGGTTCAGTATGCCGCCGCTGGTGTACCGCCCAAAATAATGGGCATAGGTCCTGTTAAAGCTATTCCCAAAGCGCTTGAACTAGCGGGGTTGAAACTGAATGATATCGGATTATTTGAACTCAACGAGGCGTTTGCCTCGCAATCGCTGGCCGTGATCAGGACCTTGGAAATAGATCCGGAAAAAGTGAATGTCAATGGAGGGGCTATTGCCCTTGGGCACCCATTGGGCTGTACGGGTGCTAAACTCACCACACAGTTACTCGATGAAATGGACCAACGTAAAATGAACGGCCAATACGGAATCGTAACCATGTGCGTAGGTACAGGGCAGGGTGCTGCAGGAATTTTTGAATTGATTTAATACGTATACCATGAACCAAGAAGCTAACGAATTTATCCTCAGAGGAGGACAGTTTATCGTCACAGAGACACCTGCTGAATCAGTCTTCACCCTGGAAGATTTATCAGAGGAGCAAAAAATGATGCGTGAAAGCACCCAAGAATTTGTCGATCGCGAACTATGGGCACACTGGCAGCGTTTTGAGAAAAAAGACTATCAATTCACGGAAGAAGCCATGAAAAAAGCCGCTGAATTAGGGCTTCTAGGGATTGCCGTTCCTGAACAGTACGGTGGTATGGGAATGGGATTTGTCTCCACCATGCTGGTATGCGACTATATTTCCGGAGCCACTGGGTCCTTTTCTACAGCATTTGGAGCCCACACCGGTATTGGAACCATGCCGATTACCCTGTATGGCACCGAGGAACAAAAGATGAAATATGTACCTAAACTGGCCAGTGGTGAATGGTTTGGGGCCTACTGCCTGACCGAGCCCACTGCTGGATCCGACGCCAATTCAGGGAAAACAAAAGCCGTTTTAAACCCCGAGGGCACACACTATTTAATCAGCGGCCAGAAAATGTGGATTTCCAATGCGGGATTCTGCCAGTTATTCATCGTATTTGCCCGTATAGAGGACGATGCCAACATCACTGGATTTATTGTTGAAAACGATCCGAGCAACGGAATCACTCTAGGTGAAGAGGAACACAAAATGGGGATTCACTCCTCCTCTACCCGCCAGGTGTTCTTTAACGAAACAAAAGTTCCTGTGGAAAACATGCTCGCTGAACGCGGCATGGGCTTTAAAATAGCGATGAATGCGCTCAATGTAGGGAGAATTAAACTGGCTGCTGCCTGTTTAGATGCCCAGCGCAGATTGGTCAATGAGTCCGTTCACTACGCCAACAACCGCATACAGTTTAAAACTCCGATCGCTTCATTTGGAGCCATTCAAGCCAAAATCGCCCAGATGGCGACCAATGCCTATGTGGGAGAATCCGCTTGCTACCGCGCCGCCAAAGACATCGA
>DFSJ01000067.1:8386-9661 GCA_002378585.1 Flavobacteriaceae bacterium UBA3440
CCCATGGAATCAGCCTACCGCGATGCGCGTATTTCTCGTATTTATGAGGGAACTAACGAAATAAACCGCATGCTGATCGTCGGGATGTTGCTAAAAAAAGCGATGAAAGGTCATGTAGACTTATTGGGGCCAGCCACAGCAGTAGGTGCCGAATTGATGGGCATACCCTCCTTTGACATCCCTGAATACACCGAGATCCTCTCCTTGGAAAAAGCACACCTAGGGCGTCTCAAAAAAGCTTTCTTGATGGTCGCCGGAAAAGCCGTGGAAACCTACGGAATGGACTTAGAAAAACACCAGGAGTTGCTGATGGCAGCGGCTGATATTTTGATTGAAATTTACATGGTGGAATCTGCGCTTCTGCGCACAGAAAAAAACCTGAAGCGTTTTGGCGCAGAAGCTCAAAAAACACAAATAGCCATGTGTCAATGGCAATTGTATCAGGCGACTGAGCTCATTCAGTCGAAAGGAAAAGAGGCTATTTTATCATTTGCTGAAGGAGACATGCAGCGCATATTGTTGATGGGGCTAAAACGATTCACCAAATACGATACCTACCCCAACCCTATTGCCTTGAGTCAAGAAATAGCCAAAAGTATCTTGGAAAAAGGCAAATATACACTGGACTCCTAGCGCGAGTACCCCGCTAAAAAAAAACCACAAGGGTTAGCGATAAAATGCTATTTTTAAGGTTCAAACTTTTTGAACCATGAGAAATTGGCTTTTATTGCTTACCCTTTTTTTAGCTGGTGTTTCTTCAGCACAATCCTCTAATGAACTATATCAAATAATTTCCTCCGTCTCTAAAGAACGGATTCAGGCAGATGTAACGACACTGGTGGGGTTTGGCACCCGACATACCCTTTCTGACACCATCTCACCAGTGCGCGGTATCGGGGCAGCCAGAAGATGGATCAAAGCTGAATTTAAAAAAATTGCTGCCGATTGTTCCAACTGCCTTGAAATCAAGGAACAACACAACCTAGTGTCCAAAGGAAGTGGTGACCGTATTGTCAAAGATGTCAATATCGTCAACATCTTGGCCATACAACACAGCAAAAAAAATCCAAAGCGATTTGTTTTGATGAGTGGCGATATAGATTCCCGAATCAGCGATCCCAACGATTATACCAACGATAGCCCAGGAGCCAATGACAACGCCAGTGGAATGGCAGGAACCATAGAGGCCGCTCGGGTATTGTCAAAATACCGTTTTGACTACGGAATTATCTACGCCGGATTATCCGGAGAAGAGCAAGGGTTGTTTGGCGGAGC
>DFSJ01000092.1 GCA_002378585.1 Flavobacteriaceae bacterium UBA3440
TCAATCATCGGTTTGGATGGCCGAGCTTCAACCGGATCTCTTGATCACCTGGGGGGGACCAGTGGTGTCGAAAAAAATAAAACAGTTTTTGCGTACCCATCCGCCCAAGCAACATTGGCATGTGGGCAATACCCCGGCCTTTGACACCTATTTCTGCGGAGTACAGACATTGCCGATCAGTCCAAAAATATTGATCGAGCGATTAGCTGATGTGCCTACTGGAGCAGATAACTATACCCAGCTGTGGAGACAACGCTATAGAGGTATCGCTCAGGCGGCTAAAGCTTATCGATCCAAGATGGCATTCTCTGACTTTTGGGTGTATCATCAGTTCATTAGCTCCCTAAACAAGCCCTATACAATTCATTGGGCCAATAGCTCGGTGATTCGATATGCTCAATTAATTGACAAACCAGATTTTGTAAAAGCGTATGGAAATCGGGGTACCAGTGGTATCGAGGGCAGTAGCTCAACAGCCGTTGGAGGCTCACTGGTGAGCCAAGAGCCGACCATTTTAGTCACGGGTGATTTAAGTTTTTTCTACGACAGCAATGCTTGGTGGAACGATATTTTACGTTCTGATTTTAGGATTTTATTGGTCAATAACGGAGGTGGGGGCATTTTTAGAATACTTCCCCAAGCGATTGATATGCCCGGTTTTTCCCAGCACGTTGAAACCAAACACCAGCGCGATGCCGCTGCTTTAGCAACAGCCTACCAAATAGGGTATCAGTCGGCTTCCACTGCCTCGGAGTTCATCTCTGCCTATCAAGCATGGTTAAAACCCAGCGAAAGACCTCAACTACTCGAGGTATTTACCAATCCAGAGACCAACGACCAAATCCTCAAAGATTATTTTACTACCCTAGCTAAATTCATTGATTCATGATTGTACTCGGCACATTAAATACCTTAACGATCCTCAGAGAAACTAGTGTAGGCCTCTTTCTAGGGGATGAGGAAGGCACGGATATCCTCTTGCCCAACAAATACGTGCCTTTGCACTATGATCTGGGAGATTCTATTTCTGTGTTTTGTTATTTAGATCATGAAGAAAGACCAGTAGCCACCACGCTTACTCCCTTTGTGATGCGCCATCAGTTTCAATTGCTCAGAGCTGTAGAGGTCAATCAAATAGGCGCATTTATGGACTGGGGCCTCGAAAAACATTTGTTTGTACCCTATAAAGAACAACGTCAGAAAATGATCGCGGGTCAGTCTTATGTAGTTTATTGTTACCTAGATGAAAAGTCATTCCGCTTGGTTGGATCCAACAAGATTGATAAATTTTTGTCCAATGAAGGGCTCTCTTACCCAGTGGGTACCTCTGTCAGTGTGTTGATCTCCAGGAAGTCAGATTTGGGATGGGATGCCATTATTGATCACAAGCACAAAGGATTGTTGTATGAAAATGAGGTATTTACTCCGTTACATGTGGGTCAAGAGACTACGGCGTATATCAAACACCTCAGACCGGATGGGAAAATCGATTTACAGCTTAAACCCGTTGGTGTTGAAGCTTTGGCTCCTGCTGCTGAGCTTATTTTAAATTACTTATCAGAACATGGAGGAAACATGCCCTATGGGGACTTTTCCACTCCACAGGAACTGCAAGCGGTATTTCAGATGAGTAAGAAAACGTTCAAAAAAGCATTAGGTACGTTGTATAAAGACAAAAAAGTAACACTTTCTCCTGATGGAACCCAACTCATATAATTCCAAGGGTTTATTGTTTTGGATCAGGGCCGCCAGATTGCGGACTCTGCCGCTGTCGATTTCAGGTATTTTAGCTGGATCTGGCTGGGCGGTAATTCAAGGCTCGTTTCGGGGGTCTATTTTTTTGAGCGCCTTGTTGACGACTGTTTTTTTTCAAGTACTCTCGAATTTTGCCAATGATTACGGTGACGGAGTCAAGGGAACTGATCAAAAAGGACGTGTAGGACCAGAGCGATTGCTGCAACATTCAAATGCGGCCAAAAAAATCCTCAAACGTGTATTGTACTTGTTGACAGTGTTAAGTATTGTCAGCGCGGGGTGTACACTCTATCTTTCGTTTGGTTTTGATGTGACGTATTGGTTGATTTTTATGGCCCTTACCTTAGCTTCAATTACCGCGGCAATCGGGTATACCGTTGGCAAACACGCATATGGTTATCTGGGATTAGGCGATGTATTTGTTTTTTTGTTTTTTGGCGCACTGGCAGTTTGGGGCAGTGCATTTTTATACACCAAGACTTGGGATCCTTATGCCACCTGGCCTTTGGTAGTCGTTATTGGCATGGGTTCGGTAGCCGTATTAAATCTCAACAATATGCGCGATGCGCCCAATGATGCTTTGAGTGGAAAGCACACATTGGCCGTTCGTTTGGGTCCACGGTACATGCTTTGGTACCATGCGTTATTAATCATCTCTATCTTGTCGATGACCACTTATTGGATCGCCATACAACTCAGTGAATGGACCTTGGTTATTCTGTATATCCCTGTTTTTTTTCTACTCAAACACCTAAGAATTTCATGGTTGGTCCGCACACCCAATAACTGGGATGGTGAATTAAAAACAGTAGCTCTATCCACCTTTTTCTGGTCTCTAGGGTGGTTTTTGTGGACTATTGCTGCGCAATTTTGAGTATATTCATCTCATGGAGGCTCCCGTTTTTCACATCCTATTGGTGGCTGATCGCCAATCAACCGTACAGATTTTACTTGACAAGTGCCTAGAACTAGGACATAGGCCAGTGTTTATCTCGGATCAAATGAGTGAAATCAATGAGGCGCTGATGTATGAACCGGTAGATATAGTACTGCTTCATCAAGATTCACTCGTGGCCGATTCAAAGGCAGAACTCATTCGCTTTACCCACGAACTGCCCTTGGTCTGGGTGTTAAGCCCATCAGCCATTTTGGCTACCCTTCCTAAACTTATTCAATCTTCCCCACAAGGATTTGTGGATCCTAATATCGGGTTACCGGCACTTCAAGGAACACTATGCACCGCTATTGAGTATGGTGCCCTTAAAATTCCAGACAATGACTCCGTGGTTTCCGATGAGTCCGATTTAGAAGACAAACTAAAGTCTAAACACTCATTTTTTAATGATTGTATGTTTTTACCAGTGGATGATCAACTGATAAAACTTAATTATTCAGATATTTTTTATGTGAAATCCGATAATGTATACGTGGAAATTTACACCCGAACCCAAACTTATCTGTTAAGGTCTTCCTTGACTAATTTTTTGGCCAAGATGCCCAACTCAATATTTTTTCGCACCCACAAATCTTACGGGGTAAATCTTCAACATGTAGATGCGGTCAATCACATAGACCTGGTAATTAGAGACACAAAAATCCCCATTTCGAAATCATTCAAACAATTTTTGCTCGATGCCACCAAGTGATTCACTTAAAGCCCGAATAATTCATTACCCTTTGGAGTTTAAAAAACCAAGCGGTACATCCAGGGGGGTGCTCACCACCAAAGATTCATGGATGATTTTGTTAACCCAGGGGGATAAGTGGGGCATAGGCGAATGTTCCGTAATACGCGATTTAAGTCCTGATTCCCCGTCAGGGTATGTCCAACAACTCAAGTGGGTGGAAACCCATGTGAGCATGGGTTTTGAGGCCGTATACGATCAACTAGCCCAGTATCCAAGTATCCGTTTCGGGTGGGAACAAGCTTGGCAAAGTCTGCAATCTCACGACCCAATGTGTTTGTATCCCAGTAGTTTTACCCAAGGGGAGTCTGCTATGGACATCAACGGACTTGTTTGGATGGGGCCCATAGCCCAAATGCGCGAGGAAGTTGCCGACAAAATCAACCAAGGATATCAAGCAGTTAAGTTTAAGGTAGGTGCTTTAGATTTTGAATCAGAGCTGAGCCTGATTCGTGAAGTAAGGTCTGCATATTCTGAAAAGCAGGTAGGTATTCGCTTGGATGCCAACGGCGGATTCCCTCCTGATCGGGCATTAAAATACCTAGAGCGCCTAGCTCCCTATGGAATTCATTCGATCGAACAACCAGTTGCCCCAAAATACCGAGATATATTGACAGAGCTCTGTGCGCATAGCCCCATTTCTATTGCCTTGGATGAATCGTTAATCGGTGTTTATCTACCTGAGGATCGCGAGCAATTACTCGATGAACTATGCCCGGATTACCTGATCCTCAAGCCCAGTCTCATCGGGGGCTTTAGGGCTTGTGAAGATTGGATCGACAAGGCCGAACAACGAGGCATCCAGTGGTGGGTAACCTCTGCATTGGAAAGCAACATTGGCCTGAACGCCATAGCTCAGTGGACTTATAACAAGCACAGTAAACTGCTGCAGGGTTTGGGTACAGGTTCGTTATTTACCAATAATATTGAAGGGCCGTTAACCGTTGAACGGGGAAAGCTTTGGTACAACACACAAAAAACATGGTCTAAAATTCAGGAAGTATTATGATGAAAAACAGTTATTTACAGCTGGGATATCAAAGTAAGGGATCGCTTTGGAAGTATCTTCCCATACCCGGATTTTTTATCTTGGTGATGGCCTTGAGTTATGCATTGATTCAGTATAGCCAGATTGATGTAGCCGCTTTGATGGCTCAAGAAATTGCCCGCAAAGGGGCCAATAAATTTTTGTTTGAGTCATTGGCTCAGTTTGCCCTCGGATTGGCCGTATTGCTTTTTTGGGTCAGGTGGATTCATCGCCAGTCATTTACCACGCTGATCAGCTCCAGAAATCGCATCGATTGGAGTCGGGTATTGTTTGGTTTTTTGGTGTGGGGTTCGATGGTGCTCCTAGGATTCCTGTTTAGTTATTGGTCACACAGCGAACATTTTATTTTTACTTGGAAAGGTGAGTCTTTTTGGTGGCTATTGGTTATTTCACTGGTTATGATTCCCTTGCAGACCTCATTTGAGGAAGTGTTATTTCGGGGCTATATGATGCAGGGATTGGGTAGGTTGTTTCGCAACGCATGGATGCCTCTGGTACTCACCTCAGCACTCTTTGGGTTGATGCATATCGGAAATCCAGAGGTGCAAAAACTAGGGCTTTTAAGTTTGGTGTACTACATCGCTACAGGATTTTTCTTGGGAATAATCACTTTAATCGATGAAGGGCTTGAATTAGCTATGGGTTTTCATGCAGCCAATAATATTTTTACCGCTATTTTGGTGACTTCTACCTGGACAGCATTTCAAACAGATGCCCTATTTGTTGATGTTTCAGAACCTAGTTTAGGTGCCGAGGTCTGGTTACCCGTAGTCATTTTCTTTCCTGTGGTATTCTTTGTGTTTAAATTTAAATATCGCTGGACCAATATTTGGCAGAAGTGTATTGCCCCTGTAACTCGCTCGGTTGAATAATCAATAGATCAAATGAAATCTAGGACCCAAGAAGTTGATTTAGTGCATCCCGATTTCACTTGGGAGGGTAAATCCATGGACGCACCAACTCTGCTGGCCCGAATGGAGTTTGACCAGCAAGACACTCGTCCTTGGGTACGCGCTCGCGCTCATTGGATCAGCTCTTGGCTCAAGCCAGACACATTACTGGAAGTAAAGACTTCCGGAACTACTGGAACCCCGAAGACTCTTTTTTTTACGAAGAATCAAGCTAATCAATCTGCTCTAGCTACAGGTCGTTTTTTGGGATTAGGTCCTGGTACTCGGGCATTAATGGCGCTTTCTTGTGATTATGTAGCTGGCAAAATGATGTGGGTCAGGGCGTTGACCTTGGGCTGGACAGTCACTGAAGTTGACCCAGGAGCAGCTCCATGGATAGAAACTCCAGGGACCTTCGATTTTGTGGCCTTGGTTCCCCGGCAATTAGCCTTGAGTATGGCCCACTTAGATCGATTTAAACAGGTGTTGGTAGGGGGGGCGCCGCTAG
>DFSJ01000040.1:0-2732 GCA_002378585.1 Flavobacteriaceae bacterium UBA3440
CCCGATGGGCCGCCCTTTTTTTATGTCTCTGCTTTAGTTGGTTGAATGTGTAAAATACCTTAATTTTGCCCCCCAATTTACCCCTATAACTCAGGAACTATGAAGGTTGTAAAAACCCAAAAAGACGAATTAAACGCCGTTTTGACCCTTACTTTGGAACGTGGAGACTTCCAGCCCAAAGTAGACGAAGTATTGACCAACTACCGCAAGAAGGCCAACATCCCCGGATTTAGAAAAGGTCAAGTCCCCATGGGATTGGTCAAGAAACAATACGGCATGGCTGTTTTGGTTGAAGAAGTAAACAAACTCCTCCAACAAGAAATGGGCCAATACCTACAAGAAGAAAAATTAGCTTTGCTGGGAAATCCTCTTCCAGTCGACAAACCAATTGACTGGCAAGCAGAACAGCTGTCTTTTGATTTTGAAGTCGGTTTGTCTCCTGAATTTGACTTAGACTTAAAAACCAAGAAAGCGATTACCCACTACCAAATCGTTGCTGACAAAAAAATGTTGGACGACCAAATCGACCGCATTAAAAAGCAATTTGGCACCGTGGCTCCTGCTGAACAATCCAGTAAAACTGCAGAGATCAAAGGAACCTTTGTTTTAGAGTCCGCTGAGATCAACAACCAAACAACCCTGTTGTTTGATCAGCTTAAATCTAAAAAAGCCCAAACCGCATTCCTTGGAGCCAAAGTGGGGGATGTCCTGTCCTTTGAAACCAAAGGATTGTTTGAGGAAGATTTTGTCTATGCCCGTGCGTTTGGAAAAAAATCTGAGGAGGTAAACGACTTAGAGGCAACCGTTTCATTTGAAGTAATCTCTATTGAGGAACGAACTCCTGCAGCACTTGATCAAGAGTTATTTGACAAACTATACGGTCCTGGAGTAGTCGATTCAGAAAAGGCACTTAGAGAAAAAATCAAAGCGGAAGCCGAAGAGCAATTCAATCAGCAAGCGGATCAAAAACTGTATCAAGATGTAACGGATGCCTTACTCGACGCTACATCGTTTAATCTGCCCGCAGCCTTTTTAACCAAATGGTTGATGACCAGCGGCGAAAAACCAATGACTGAACAAGAAGCCGCTGAAGCGTACGCACAGTCAGAGAAAGCGCTTCGCTTTCAATTGATTGAAGGTAAAATCATCGAGAAAAACAACCTTCAAGTGAAGTTTGAAGAGTTGAAAGACTTTGCCAAAAAGTACATCGCTCAACAAATGGCTCAGTACGGACAGTTAAATCCCAAAGAGGAGGAACTGGAAAGTATTGCTGCGCGCATTTTGGGCAATCAAGATGAAGTAAAACGCCTCTCAGATCAATTGATGTCCGAAAAATTGGTCGCTTTGTTTAAAGAAGCTTGCCATTTAAAAGCCAAAGAAGTCACTTACGACAAATTCATCGCCGAGGCATATAGCGCCTAACGGGATAATTGTGTTATCTTTACGGTGTCAAGCCCCCAGGGTCTTGGCACCTTTTTTTTCTAAGCCCACAACCATGAACTACGCTCAGGAATTCAAAAATTTTGCCTTGAAAGACCAAGGGATTTCAAGCACTTATTACGACCAAATCATCAGCCACATGTATCCTCAGGCGATGACACCAAACATTATTGAGGAAAGACATTTAAACGCAATAGCGATGGATGTATTTTCTCGATTAATGATGGATCGCATCATCTTTTTAGGAACAGGAATCAATGACCACATTGCCAATATTGTTCAGGCTCAGTTGTTGTTCTTGGAAAGTGCTGATGCGCACAAAGACATTCAAATCTACATTAATTCACCAGGAGGTAGTGTGTATGCTGGATTAGGCATTTACGATACCATGCAGTTTATCAAACCGGATGTAGCTACCATATGCACCGGCATGGCTGCATCCATGGCCGCTGTACTTTTGTGTGCCGGCGCTCCTGGAAAACGCTCTGGATTGACTCACTCAAGGGTGATGATTCACCAACCGCTTTCAGGAGCTTCTGGGCAAGCGAGCGATATTGAAATTGCTGCCAAAGAAGTCTTGAAAATTAAAGATGAATTATATGACATCATCGCCAAACACAGCGGGCAAAGCGTAGAAAAAGTATACGAAGATTCAGACCGCGACTATTGGATGAGGGCTCAAGAGGCCAAAGAGTACGGAATGATTGATGAAATTTTGGCACGCACGCAATAATGGCTAAAGAAGCTTTATTTTGTTCATTCTGCGGACGTAAAAAAGCAGAGACTCAATTGCTGATCGCAGGAATCGAAGCGCACATATGCGATCGATGCATCGAGCAAGCCCACGGTATTGTGGCGGAGGAAATAGGTCACGACACCCAAGCAAAATCTGGCGCAGCCCTAGAGCTCAAAAAGCCACAAGAAATCAAAGAGTTTTTGGATCAATACGTCATTGGACAACACAAAACAAAAAAAGTGTTATCTGTGGCGGTATACAACCATTATAAGCGATTATTACAGCCCAGAAAAAAGGGGGATGATGTAGAAATTCAAAAAAGCAACATCATCATGGTCGGCCAAACAGGTACCGGAAAAACCTTGGTGGCCAAAACCATTGCGCGTATGCTTCAAGTGCCCTTGGCCATTGTAGATGCTACCGTGCTTACTGAGGCTGGATATGTTGGGGAAGATGTAGAGAGCATTCTTACTCGTTTATTGCAAGCCGCTGATTACGATCTTGAAAATGCAGAACGCGGAATCGTATTTATCGATGAAATCGACAAAATTGCGCG
>DFSJ01000040.1:3032-11268 GCA_002378585.1 Flavobacteriaceae bacterium UBA3440
CGCAAACACCCAGATCAGAAATTTATAGAGGTAAATACAGAAAATATCTTGTTTATCGCAGGGGGTGCGTTTGACGGCATCGAGAAAAAAATCGCCCAACGACTTAATATGCAGGCTGTTGGATACAGCGCCTCGAAACAAGAAGCCCAAATAGATCACCAAAACCTTTTGCAGTACGTTTTACCCAAAGACTTGAAAGACTTTGGACTGATCCCTGAAATCATAGGTCGACTACCTGTTTTGACCCACATGGACCCCTTGGATAAAGCGACTTTGCGTTCCATTTTGACCGAGCCAAAAAATGCCATCATCAAACAATACCAAAAACTATTTGAGATGGATGGGATTGTGCTTACCGTGGATGAAGACGCTTTGGATTTTATGGTTGAAAAGGCCTTGGAATACCAATTGGGCGCTAGAGGACTTAGGTCCCTATGCGAAAGTATCTTTACTGACGCTATGTTTGAAATGCCGAGCAACGGACAGACTGAGCTGCGCGTAGATAAGGCGTACGCGGCCAAACAACTTTCCGGACTATTGCTCGATCAACTCAAAGCAGCTTCTTAAGCTCCTCCACAAATGTTCGTTCGTTGGAAAGACGCGGCACTTTATGTTGTCCGCCAAGTTTTTCTTTGGCGGCTAGCCAATCCCTAAAGAGTCCTGGACGTACCGAGTGAATTACGGGTGGATTTAACGTCATGTTGTTGCGTCGTTTGGCTTCGTAGTCCGAATTTTGTTCTTGAAGCGCCTGATCAAACATTCGGTGGAACAATCCTTCATCGACCAAGGGTTCTTTAAACTCAATCAACCACTCATGCCCCCCTTTTTGGTTACCCTCCATAAATATGGGGGCGGCTGTATAATCGACAATATTTGCCCCAGTATAGGTGCATGCTTGTGCCAAGGCCTTTTCCGCATTTTCAATCATCAGTTCCTCTCCAAAAGCATTAAGGTGGTGTTTGGTCCGACCAACTACCCTGATTCTATAGGGCAATAAAGAGGTAAACCGAACCGTATCTCCGATTTGATATCGCCATAAACCCGCATTGGTGGTGATCACCATAGCATAGGTGACACCGATAACCACTTGACTTAGGGGCATTACCCTTTGATCCTTTGTCCCCAACACGTCCATCGGAATAAACTCATAAAAAATCCCATAGTCCAGCATCAGCAATAAATCTTGACTGTCGTTGCGGTCTTGAATCGCAAAAAAGCCTTCTGAAGCATTGTAAATTTCGTAGTACTTCATCTGGGGTTGTGTCAAGATGCGCTGGTACTGAGATTTGTAGGGAATGAAACTCACCCCACCGTGAAAATAGACCTCAAGTTGGGGCCACAATCTGCGTAAATCCTCATCGCCTGTAGCGGCCAATAGCTGCTGAAGCAATACCAACATCCATGAAGGAACTCCGGCAATACTGGTTACATTTTCCTGTTGTACCTCAGCGATAATCGCCGGAAGTTTTTGGTCCCAATCGCCCATTAGGGAGGTTTTGCTGCTCGGGGTACTGCTCATCTCAGCCCAGAAAGGGGCATTGTCAATCAAAATAGCCGATAAATCACCAAATACACTGCCATTTTCCTCGTACAGAGACTTAGAGCCACCGAGACGGAGGGATTTGCCTTGAAATAACTGAGAATCAGGATTGTTGTTTAGGTAAAGACACAGTAAATCCTTGCCCGATTTATAATGTCCATCCTCCAGAGATTCTACACTCACTGGGATAAACTTACTGCGCGCATCGGTGGTTCCACTGCTCTTGGCAAACCACTTGATCGGGGTAGGCCAAAAAAGCTCTTGGGTTCCTTTGCGGCATAGGTCGATATCAGCAGCCATCTCTTCGTAGGTGGTCAAGGGTACTCTGTCCGCAAATGCGCTGTAGCTTCGGATGTCTTCAAATCCATAGCGGCGCCCGACCTGGGTGTCTTTAGCGTACAAAAGCAACTCCATCAATACCTCTTGCTGCACCTCATTGGGGTATTTTTGGAACAGCTCTATCTGATGGATGCGTTTTTTTAGCAACCAAGAAGCAAACGAATGGAGCAGTGCAGCGGGCATTTGCGTATCTTTATAAAATGTGCCTAACCGTTTAGGTGCTTTAAAATTACACCAAAAAACCAGATTTACACCATCATGACACACCGTGGAGTCCTCCAAAAAATGCCTACTGAACGGAACAGCCCCATTGAATACTATCTGGTCTTAGGTAATGATGTCATTTTAATGAATCAATGGTTGGGCCAGATGCTGCATATCAAACATATAGGGTATCAGTGTATGGGATGTGGCGGCCCCCAAGAAATATTCAGACAAGGGTTCTGTAAAAAATGTTTTTTCGAACAACCTGCTGCAGGAGCTTGGGTGATGCATCCAGAGCTGAGTCAAGCTCATTTGGGGATTGAAGACCGGGACCTGGCCTACGAGCAAAAAGTTCAACTCCAACCCCACATTGTATACCTCGCTGTTTCCAGTCACCTCAAAGTGGGCGTAACGCGAAAATCTCAAGTACCTACCCGGTGGATCGATCAAGGCGCTGATCAAGCACTTCCGATACTTGAGACACCTAACCGATACCTAGCTGGTATAGCAGAGGTCGCATTAAAAGATCACGTATCTGACAAAACCAATTGGCGTCAAATGCTGGTGCAGAAATCTGCCCCATTGGACCTCAGGGCGGAAAAAGAACAGCTCGTTCAGTTTCTTCCAGACGAAGTGTTGCCCTATGTACTCAGTGATCAACAGGCAGAATCACTCGATTATCCGGTTGTTAACTACCCACAAAAAGTACAGAGTATTTCGCTCCAAAAAACACCGAGCTGGTCCGGGGTGCTTCAAGGAATTAAAGGCCAATACCTGATCTTTGACCACAGTGGCGTATTTAACGTGCGCGCCCATGAGGGCTATGTAGTGGAAATATCCCACCAATAGAGATAGTTACCTCACCTCTAAACCAAAAGGTAGGCGGACATAAACCTCGGCACGTATCGGAAGTTGCTGCAGTTGAGCTACCGCTTGATCAGGACCAGAGAAAACAGTCTTAACTTGAGTTACCAAGGATTGAAACCCCTCCATCGAGGAGAAAAACTCTTCCCAAAAAGAAGGATAGTTCGGATAGTTGCGCACCCGGTAATCCGACACACCCGCTAGTTTAGCGGCCCCAACAACCGCCTCATCTAATGATCCTATTTCATCGATCAGCCCTACGGATAAGGCATCTTGAGCACTCCATACCCTACCTTGAGCGACAGAATCTACCTGGGCTGTGGTCATTTTTCTGCCTTCTGAAACGCGGGTTAAAAAGGTCTGATAAGTGTGTTCAATTCCCTCCTGAACCTGGCTTCTAAAACCGTCAGACATCGGGGCAAATGGGGAATATTGTGCCGCTTGAGGATGGGTAGTTACTTGTTCGGCATGAATACCCCATGACTCTGAAAGTTCACTCCAGTTCGGGATGGTGCCGAAAACACCTATGGAACCGGTGATGGTCATCGGTGTAGCCCACACTTTGTCCGCTGCAGTCGCCAAGTAGTAACCTCCAGAAGCCGCTACGGAACCCATGGAAACCACTAGTGGTTTCTTTTCTTGCGCGCGCTTCAAGGCCCTCCATATATGCTCAGAGACCATGGCGCTACCTCCTGGTGAGTTAACGCGTAAAACAATGGCTTTTACCGACTCGTTATCCGCTGCTTTTTCCAAAGCTTCTTCCATCAACTTAGTTCCTATGTACTGCTGATTTCCCGGACCAGGCAGGATCTCACCTTGGGCGTATACCACGGCAATTTGATCTTTGGATTTAAGGTTCCGCTGTGATTGAGCATAGCGAATATAACGCGAAAGTGAAGTGTATTCCACTTCATCTTCGCCAGTTAGTTCCGCCCACTTCTGATCGTATTGATCCGCGTACAACAGTCCGTCAATCATCCCAGCATCTAGTGCTTTTTCGGGGGTTTTGCCCGAAACATTGGTCGCCCAATCGTTTACTTTTTCGAGTGCCACACCCCTACCCTGTGCTATTTCTTGAGAAATGGTGCGCCAGAGTTGATGCAGCAAAGTGGATAGTTGACTCCTGTTGGCCTCACTCATTTGGTCTTCCAGGTATGGCTCGACAGCACTTTTGTATTTGCCGTGGCGAATCACCTCCATCTTCAAGCCCGTTTTTTGTTGAAATCCTTTGTAGTAAAGCACCTCAGCCGACAATCCTTTCACATCCAATACCCCTACTGGACTTAAATACAGGCTATCTGCCACAGAGCTCAGGTAGTAATCCTTTTGGGTGTACATGTCCGCATAAGCCCAAACAGGCTTACCGCTTAAGCGAAAACGCTCCAACGCCAATCGAATGTCACGCACCTGGGACCAGCCCCCTAGGGCAAATGGATCTTTAATACTAATTCCTTGAATCCGGTCATCTTCAGCCGCTTGGCCGATAGCCATCAAAATTGACTCCAAGCTCAGTTGAGGATTGCCCAACAAGTCAGCCAGTGGATCATCTTCCCCAATGGGTGCGTAATCGCTGATGGGCAAACCTAAATCTAACGACAATACAGAACCATCCTCAATAGTGGGGACACCTCCCTCAGAGGAAGCCGAAATGCCCACTAAGGCGACCAACATGAATATACCAATCAAAAAAGAGGTGAAAATAGCCAGCAAGGTAGCTAGGTAGGATTTAAAAAAAGACATGGCTTTGATTTTGATTTTCAAAGATAAGGATTATCCTTTTTTTCCGACCTTTGGGCTTGATGAATCCCCACAACCAACGTGTTTATTTTTCCCTGGGCAGCAACCTGGGCGACCGCCAGATTTGGCTGCAACGCGCCCTGTACCAGATCGGCCAAGAAATTGGGCCCATTGGGGCGGTTTCTGGGCTTTATCAAACACCTGCCAGTGGGTTTGAAGGGCCTGATTTTCTCAACTGCTGTTTGTGGGTCACTACAACGCGATCCCCAAAGGATCTTTTGGAGATTACCCAGAAAATCCAATCCACACTCGCCAGGGCCCCAAAAGTTTCTGGAGAAGGGTATACGTCGAGAACCATCGATATTGACATTATCTTCGTGGGTTCTGTTATTTGGGAACAGCCTGAACTAGTCATTCCACACCCAAGAATGCACGAGCGACCATTTGTGTTAACGCCACTCGCCGAAATTGCCTCGGAAATGATTCACCCCAAACTGAACCGCTCAGTAGCCGAACTCTTGCATGCATGCTCAGATCAGGTGATGCCCAAAAAATGGGTGGAGCAACTTCACTTGGAGGAGCGTTTGGAATTCACAGGCATTCGACATTTAGCGATTGAAGGGAATATCGGTTCTGGCAAGACCAGTTTAGCAACGGCGATAGCTCGAGATTTCAATGCGGCGCTTGTGCTAGAGCAGTTTGCGGACAATCCCTTTTTGCCTCAATTTTATGAAGAACCCGAGGTATACGCGTTTGCGTTGGAGATGTCCTTTTTGGCAGAACGCTATCAACAGTTTAACGACCAAATGGCTCAAAAAGAACTGTTCAAAGATTTTGTGGTCAGTGACTACGACATACACAAATCACTGATATTTGCCCAAATCACCCTTAGGGAGGAGGAATATAAACTCTACAGAAGATTCTTCCAAATGATGTATGCCCAAGCCACTGGACCAGACACCTACGTGTTTTTGCACCAAAACACGGAGCGTTTGTTGTCCCAAATCGAACAAAGAGGCAGGGAATACGAACGAGGAATAGGCGCCGATTACCTGGAAAAAATCAACCAAAGTTATCACCGCTACCTGACCTCAACCCCTACTCCAGGAAGATTAGTGTTGGATGTTTCCGCTGTTGACTTTGTCAATAAAGCGGAGGACTACCAGTGGATTACCCAAAAAATATTTGACCACGTAATCCGATCAACCCCTTATCAATCAACTATTTAAAACAAAAAAGCCCAGTAAAACTGGGCCTTCATTTGGTTGATTAGTTTAGGTTTAGTTTGATAAACTTACTGCAATTAAAGGAATTGTGTTTAAAAATCCAAATTCTTTACTGCTTATGCGCTGACCACTGTCGAGCGCACTCCCACAAAATGATCCCAGCGCTGACCGACACATTGAGCGAATGTTTGGTCCCCCATTGAGGTATTTCCAACACCCCATCACACAGTTCGATCACAGACTGCTGGACGCCATCTACTTCATGGCCCAAAATAATGGCATGTGGTTTGTCTGGATTCATCACCCAGTCACCTAACCTGTGGGATTGGTGGGCCTGTTCGAGCGCCCAGACTTGACACCCTTGCTCGCGAAGTTGGACCACTGCATCGTGCGTATCAGCCACATATCGCCAGTCTACACTTTCGGTGGCGCCCAGGGCGGTTTTATTGATGTCTTTGTGGGGGGGTATAGCCGTAATACCACACAAAATAATTTCACTGACCAAAAAAGCGTCGGCACTGCGAAAAACAGAACCTATATTATTGAGCGAGCGCACATTGTCCAGCACCACGATCACAGGCATTTTTTCTGCCTGTTTAAAATCAGCTACCTCAAGACGAGGCAATTCATCCATTTGGCGTTTGACAAAGCGTTCATTCATCGGATAAAATCGTTTTGAGTTTGGGCGGAGCCGTTGAAAAATAGTACTTTGGTGCTTGGTTTTCCCAGACCATCTCCTGGGGCAAATGTACACAGAAATCACCAATACTATGGCCCACAAAGCCACGCCTTCACAGAAAACAAGTCCTTTGATGCAGCAATACAACGGCATTAAAGCACGCTATCCCGATGCGCTATTGTTGTTTCGGGTGGGGGATTTCTACGAGACATTTGGGCAAGACGCTATCAAGGCTGCAGGTATTTTGGGAATTGTGCTCACCAAGAGAAATAATGGCTCCGACCAGACAGAACTGGCTGGATTCCCACATCATTCGCTCCAAACCTACCTGCCCAAACTCGTTCAGTCAGGACTAAGAGTCGCTATCTGTGATCAATTAGAAGATCCCAAAACCACAAAAACCATTGTAAAACGCGGGGTTACTGAGTTGATTACCCCAGGGGTAGCCTTAAATGATGATTTGCAACAACCAAAAAATCAACGCTTTCTGGCGGCCGTTGTCCCCGAAAAAAACCAGTGGGGCCTATCCTTTTTAGATATATCTACGGGAGAGTTTTTATTGGCACAAGGCAGCAGTCAGGCGATGGAACAACTTTTGCATCGGTTAAAGCCCGCTGAAGTTTTGATTCCCAAACAACAAAAAAGGGGGTTGATGGATCAATTAGGTAATGCCTTCCACTATTTTGCGATGGACGACTGGGCCTTTTATCCTGAAGGTGCCCGTGAAAAATTGACCCAGCACTTTAAAACCGCCTCCCTGAAAGGCTTTGGTGTGGAAGATGCCCCAGTGGGAATCACGGCTGCCGGTGTCATCCTTCACTACATGGACCAAACTCAGCACCATAAAATAAACCACATCAACCAACTCAAACGTCTTTCGACGACCAACCACTTGTGGATGGACCGATTTACGTTGGAGAACTTGGAGGTATTGGCCCCAAAAACAGCACAAGGGGTTTCTCTTTATGAGGTTTTAGACCATACAGTGAGCGCCATGGGCGGTAGAATGTTGCGCCGTTGGATGGCTTTTCCGCTGGTCGACATTCCTGCTATTGAGGCCAGACATGAGGTGGTTGAAGCATTGGTAAACGATGGAGAATTGCTCCATAGTTTAAGAGAACAACTGAGAAAATTACCTGATTTAGAACGACTAGCTTCTAAAACTGCTACCCAAAAAATCGGCCCCAGAGAATTGAGAGCGCTCGGAGAAGCCTTAGGGCAAATCCCCGCCATGGAAGCCTCCTGGGCACACACCAAAATCGCGCAGTTCATGAACGGGCAAGACGCGTTGGTCGCCCTAAATGAGCTCAGCCACCTGCTGCTCACCGAAATCAGCGATCAAGCCCCTACTTTCTTGGGCAAAGGTCCCGCCATTGCCTCGGGAGTTGACCCACAATTGGACGAACTCAGGGGACTAGCGACTAATGCCAAGGAATACGTGCAAAAAATGGCTGAACGCGAGGCGGCCCGCACAGGAATTACCAGCCTCAAAATTACAGCCAACAACGTATTTGGGTACTACATTGAAGTGCGCAACACCCACAAAGACCGAGTGCCCGAAGATTGGATACGAAAACAAACCTTGGTCAATGCCGAGCGGTACATCACCGAAGAACTCAAAGAATTCGAAGCCAAGATTTATGGAGC
>DFSJ01000040.1:11561-12082 GCA_002378585.1 Flavobacteriaceae bacterium UBA3440
TCCATACACTACATACCTCAAATCCAACAAAATGCGGCTGCTATAGCCAGGCTTGATTGTCTATGCAGTGCCGCACACGCCGCCATCCAACACCATTATCACAGACCCCAACTCAATGCAAGCCATGAACTGAATATCGAACAGGGACGTCACCCAGTGATTGAACAGCATTTGCCGCCAGATCAACCCTACATTGCCAACGATGTGTTCTTGGACAGAGAAGCCCAGCAGATGATGATGATCACCGGGCCGAACATGAGCGGTAAATCCGCACTATTGCGGCAAACAGCCCTGATATCCATCATGGCTCAAATCGGCTATTTCGTCCCTGCCCAAAAAGCGGTTTTGGGTATCTTGGATAAAATTTTCACCCGTGTAGGCGCTAGCGACAACATCGCTCTAGGCGAATCCACCTTTATGGTTGAAATGCATGAAGCCGCGTCGATTGTCAACAATTTATCCGAACGAAGCTTAGTGCTGCTTGATGAAATCGGCCGAGGCACCAGCACCTACGACGGTAT
>DFSJ01000040.1:12380-13087 GCA_002378585.1 Flavobacteriaceae bacterium UBA3440
TACCACGAACTCAATGAAATGGAAATCCAATATCCGCGAATCAAAAACTTCCACGTTTCTGTGGAAGAGCGGGTAGATCAGGTGCTCTTTCGTCGAAAATTAAACCCAGGAGGAAGCGCTCATAGTTTTGGTATCCACGTGGCTAAAATGGCCGGGATGCCGCAAGCGGTCATCCATTCAGCTCAAGAGAGACTGAAACTATTGGAACAAAACCACGGAAATCACAAGCATTCATCGGCTAGACCTATAAGCAAGTCAAAGAAATCCGCAGAGGATGACCCCGCGATGCAATTGAGTTTTTTCCAACTAGACGACCCAACCCTTTTGGCCATCAAGGAACAACTCATCGACACGGATATTGACCGACTCACTCCTTTGGAAGCACTCAACAAACTATCGAGCATCAAGAAAATGCTCCAAGGTGGACAATAAGCCTATTTTTCATTCTTTTTTTCTTGACAATTTTATCAAATGGTGTACATTTGCATCCGCATCTGAATTGATGCTCGTTCTTTGTTTGCGAAAATAGCTCAGTTGGTAGAGCGCCACCTTGCCAAGGTGGAGGTCGCGGGTTCGAATCCCGTTTTTCGCTCAATTACCTTACACTTCGGTGTAGAGGCTCGAGTGGTGGAATCGGTAGACACGTTGGACTTAAAATCCAATGGCCATTAGGCTGTGCGGGTTCAAGTCCCGCCTCGAGTACAAAA
>DFSJ01000040.1:13445-15095 GCA_002378585.1 Flavobacteriaceae bacterium UBA3440
AGGTTATCCTACTATTTACTGGCTCATTACTTTTGCGCTGCCATTACTTCGATGTGCCCACAGCTTATACTGATTACCACTCATCGAAAAAATTCATACCAAAATTAAGTAAGTCATACTTTTAGGGGTTTGCACATTTTGATGTGCAGCTCGTTGGATGTGTAGAATTGTACTTTTATTCTTGATGGGGTTATTGACCCAGTGGGTATTTGCCCAAAGCAGCTGGACGACACAAGTGGCGCCAACTACCAACAGCTGGACCAGTATAGCCTGGGGTGGTCCTGCAGGTCAAGAACTTTTTGTCGCAGTAGCTCAGTCGGGGACAGGTAATCGGATTATGACCAGCCCAGATGGAATATCCTGGACTTCACGGAACTCAGTGGCGGATAATAGATGGCGCAGTGTTGTTTGGGGAGGACCTGCTGGTCAAGAGTTGTTTGTGGCGGTGGCAGAAAGTGCTTCTTCATACGGAGTGATGACGAGTCCGGACGGAATCAATTGGACCGGGCAAAACGCTGGCACTAACCTGAACCTTAAAACCATAACTTGGGGTGGGCGTCCCGGTGAAGAGATTTTTGTGGCTCTGGATCAAGCGGATGTAGGCATTGGCAATAATTCAATCACCAGTCCTGATGGCATTCACTGGACCACCAGAAGCGTTGGGATCAGCAGTATCAAATGGCATGATATTACTTGGGGAGGCCCTTTAGGCAGGGAACTTTTTGTCGCTGTCGCCAATAGGACTAACCCAGTAGGCCCCACATTAATGTATAGTTCTGATGGCATCAACTGGAATTTCTTGTATGACATTAATGAGCGATTTAAATCAATAACATGGGGTGGCCCAACTGGACAAGAAAGATTTGTCGCAGTTGGACACAATCAGTTACATATGTTGTCAAGTTTTGACGGGATTACTTGGACAAAAACCTATATGGAACTGGAATTTCGCAGATCTTGGACCTCAGTTAATTGGGGCGGCCCCATTGGACATGAACGATATTTAGCTGTTGCCAACATAGGTGCGCCTAAATCTGTAATGTCGAGTCCCGACGGAGTTACGTGGACTATGGAGACCGGAATAGCCATTAATGGCTGGAGTGATATTGCGTGGGGAGGTCCTCAAGGACAAGGCCGTTTTGTCGCTGTTTCATCAGAAACAATTACTGAGGCACAAGTGATGACATTAGATATCATACAAACGACAAATTCTTGGACCACAAACCCCGTGGAACAACAAACATATACCGGATCCCCAATTACACCAACAATAAATGTGATGGATGGATCTGTGCAGTTGACAGAATACACAGACTTCACAGTAGCCTATGCCAACAATACAAATACAGGAACAGCAGGGGTAACCATCACAGGGATAGGTGTTTATTCGGGAGTACTTACGGAAACATTTGCCATAACAGCCAAAACATTAACGGTAACTGCAAACGACATACAGAAAGTTTACGACGGACAACCCTCCACTGGTTGGACAGCCACTTATCAGGGCTTTGTTCCCGGTGAAAACGAGCTTAACCTGACGGGGGCTTTGACTTTTTCAGGCGTAGGAACGACTGCCACAGATGTTGGATCCTACCCCATCACACCCTCCGGGCTCGGCAGTAACAACTATGATCTGAACTTTGTTGATGG
>DFSJ01000063.1:0-2599 GCA_002378585.1 Flavobacteriaceae bacterium UBA3440
GACGGATTGGTCAAGTACACCTTTAGGGTCACGGATTACCTCAACAATTTGGTGTTGCGCGACTCGGTTAATGCCCCCTTAGCTTTAACGGTTACCCCTGATTTCCGCTATACGGATGTCACCTCAATCAAGACAGCTCAAGGCGCCAAAAAGATTCACCGCATGTCGGTAATGACCCCACTAGGCACCGTACTTTACGGCCCATCTACTGCTGTCCCCCAAGACCGCAGATTGCAACTAGAAGTGTATTACACCCCAAATCAATAACCTACCAAACCTTAACTTATGTGTGGAATTGTCGGCTACATCGGGTACAGAGAAGCGTACCCCATTCTGATTAAAGGACTCAAAAGACTTGAATACCGCGGATATGACTCTGCGGGTATCATGCTTTATTGCGGCGATGACCTAGCGGTGACCAAAACCAAGGGCAAAGTCTCTGACTTGGAGCAAAAGTCTCATGCATTGGCCAAAAGCAAGGCAAAAATTGGTATTGGACATACTCGTTGGGCTACCCATGGGGTGCCTAATGACGTGAATTCTCACCCCCACGTGTCCAATTCAGGCAAAATAGCCTTGATTCACAATGGAATCATCGAAAACTACGATTCCATCAAAAGGGAGTTAACCAAGAGGGGATACGTATTTCATTCAGATACGGATACCGAGGTGCTCGTCAATTTGATTGAGGACGTAAAGATCAAAGAAAATGTCAAGCTAGGCAAAGCGGTACAAATCGCCCTTCAAAAAGTGATTGGCGCTTATGCCATTGCTGTATTTGACCTGGATAAACCCAATGAGTTGGTGGTCGCCAAACTAGGCAGTCCCCTGGCTATTGGCATTGGAGAAGATGAGTTTTTTATCGCCTCAGACGCTACTCCATTTATCGAATTTACCAACAATGCGCTCTATCTGGAGGATGGGGAAATGGCCATAGTTCGCTTGGGCAGAGAGGTGCGTGTGCGCAAAATTCAAGACGATGTTCACGTCCATAACCCGGAAATTCAAGAGCTAGAACTCAATCTGGAACAGATTGAAAAGGGAGGCTATGAACATTTTATGCTCAAGGAAATTTTTGAGCAGCCCAATGCAGTTCGCGATACCCTTAGGGGGAGACTTCAGGCGGAACAAGGGGTAGTCAAGATGTCGAGCATCGACGACTACCTGGAAAAATTTGTACGCGCTGACCGGATTTTGATCATTGCTTGTGGTACTTCGTGGCACGCAGGTTTGGTGGCTGAATATTTGTTTGAGGACTTGGCAAGAATTCCTGTTGAGGTAGAATATGCTTCCGAATTCCGCTACAGAAATCCGGTGATTACCTCGAGAGATGTGGTGATTGCTATATCTCAGTCAGGAGAAACAGCCGATACTTTAGCCGCTATAAAGCTCGCCAAAGAACGCGGTGCTTTTGTGTACGGGGTGTGTAACGTAGTGGGGAGCTCCATTGCGCGTGAAACCCACACCGGCGCATACACCCATGCTGGTCCAGAAATCGGAGTAGCATCGACCAAGGCGTTTACCACTCAGCTCACCGTACTTTCATTGATTGCTGCTAAAATGGCGCGTGCGATTGGCACCATTTCTCAATCTGAGTTTATCGCCTTTTTGAGCGCACTGGATCAAGTTCCCTCAAAAATTGAAACCGTTTTAAAAACGGAGGAATCGATTAAAAAAATCGCTGAGGTTTACAAAGACGCCACTAATTTCTTGTACTTGGGCCGTGGATATAACTTCCCCGTGGCTCTTGAAGGCGCATTAAAACTCAAAGAAATTTCCTACATACACGCTGAGGGATATCCAGCAGCAGAGATGAAGCATGGACCTATTGCTTTAATCGATGAGCATATGCCTGTCGTAGTCATTGCTCCCAAAAGAGGCCACTACGAAAAAATTGTTTCCAATGTTCAGGAGATCAAAGCGCGTAAAGGTAAAATCATTGCCATCGTCAGCAAAGGAGACACAGACATCGCCAACTTGGCTGATCACGTCGTGGAAATACCAGACATCCATGAGGCATTAACTCCGATGGTGACCACGGTCCCCTTGCAAATACTTTCCTATTACATAGCGGTTATGCGCGGTTGTAATGTGGATCAACCCCGAAATTTGGCTAAGTCAGTTACGGTGGAATAAATCGTTATATCAAAAAATTAACTACCTTTCCTTATAAAACTAAAATCAACCTCATGAAAAATAACTTTTTACTGACTTTGTTGGTGGCATTATTTTGCGGATTTACCTCTGCATGGGCCCAAACCAACGTTAAGGGATCTGTGGTCGACCAGGGCCAGATGCCTATTCCAGGCGCCAACATTATTGTCGTTGGCACTACAGAAGGCGCAGTCTCCGACTTCGATGGAAACTTTACCTTGACTACATCAAAATCATTTCCCTTGACTTTGCGCATCACCAGCATTGGGTATGCGGAGTCTACCGTGGTTGTTTCTGGACAAGATCAATCCATTCGCGTAGTGCTCAGTGAATCCAGTACTATGTTGGATGAAATTATAATCTCCGCCTCTAGATCTCCAGAGCGTTTGTTTGAGTCGCCTGTGTCCGTAGAACGTTTTGGTTTGAAAGAAATCAAAAACACCAC
>DFSJ01000063.1:2921-3991 GCA_002378585.1 Flavobacteriaceae bacterium UBA3440
TTTAAATCGATCAACACCAGAGGGTTTGCCACTTTTGCCAATACCCGCTTTATGCAGTTGGTGGATGGTATGGATAACTCTTCTCCCGCACTTAACTTTGTGTTAGGAAACTTGGTGGGGATGAGTGACCTAGACGTTCAAAGCGTGGAAATTCTTCCTGGTGCTTCTTCAGCATTGTACGGAGCTAACGCCTTTAACGGAATTTTATTTATGACCTCTAAAAATCCTTTTGATTCAGAAGGATCAAGTGCCTTAGTGCGCACAGGGGTTACCTCTCAAAAAGATGCGGGAACTAATCAGTTCTACGACATTGCTGTGCGTTATGCCAACAAGGTTTCTGATGAGTTTGCTTATAAGATCAACATCGCTGCTATGCGCGGTGAAGACTGGCACGCAGAGCGTACAGATGATCTTGCCAACCCGCTTTCAACCAGAGCTAATAACCCAGGATACAACGGATTAAACGTGTACGGAGACGAGGTGGCTACTACCTTGAACTTTGACGCATTGGCCGGTCTGCCTTCTGGCACAGTAGGTAAAGCATTTGTCTCTCGTACTGGATACGAAGAGCAAGACTTAACGGATTACAACGCCAAAAGTGTCAAGTATGACCTGGCGATGCATTACCGTCCAAAAGGCACTGACTTGGAGTTCATTTTCAATACGAGAACAGGTACAGGGTCAACCATTTACCAAGGGGCCAACCGCTACTATATCGACAACTTCACCATGTCACAGCACAAGTTCGAAGTGAAAAATGACAACTTCTTTGTGCGTGGATACATCACCAATGAGGATGCAGGAGATTCATACGACACTCGTTTTGCTGCGATCAACATCAACCGTGCGTGGAAATCGGATACTCAGTGGTTTACTGATTATGCCACCACGTATATCGGAGCTCGATTGGGTGTAGGAACAGGCCTCCAGTTTAATGAAACAGCGGCACACGCTTTGGCTAGAGCTAAAGCCGATCAAGGCCGTCCACTTCCAGGTTCTTTAGGGTTTAACGAGACCTTTAATAGAATCATCCAAGATGGTAATCTATCCACAGGGGCAAGATTTATCGA
>DFSJ01000041.1 GCA_002378585.1 Flavobacteriaceae bacterium UBA3440
CTGTCTTTTGGCGGGCGCATTATAGACACTCCTGGGATCAAAGGATTTGGGGTGGTAGACATGGAGCAAGACCAAATAGGGGACTACTTTCCAGAATTTTTCGCGCTCAAGTCTCAGTGCAAATACCACAATTGCACCCATATGGATGAGCCCTATTGCGCTGTTAAAGCAGCACTTGATCGGGACGAGCTCGCCTGGAGCAGATACAAGAGTTATGTTCAGTTGATGCAGCGCGAAGACGAACACTACCGGGTAGATCCAAAAAACAACGAGGAATGAGGGCATTAATTCAACGGGTTCAAAACGCCTCCGTTGAGGTAGAACAAAAAGTAGTTGGCTCGATTGGTCCTGGACTTCTGGTGTTACTAGGGGTGACCCATTCAGATAGCCAAGAGGACATCACCTATCTGAGTAAAAAAATTGCTCAACTGCGGCTCTTTGCTGATGAACAAGGTATGATGAATCGCTCGGTGTTGGATACCCAGGGCGACGTGCTGGTAGTCAGTCAGTTTACCTTATACGGATCTACCAAAAAAGGAAATCGACCTTCTTATGTGGAGGCGGCGCCAGGCCCAATAGCCCAAAAACACTATGAAGATTTTGTAGCCCAGCTGGAAAAGTTGCTTGAAAAACCGGTAGCTACAGGTGTCTTTGGGGCTGATATGCAGGTTCAACTGCTCAATGATGGACCGGTGACATTGATGATAGATACCCATCAAAAAAATTAAGTTATGGATTTAAAAAACGCCCAATTAGATGTGGATCAGTGGATTAAAAACCACGGAGTCCGTTATTTTAACGAGTTGACCAACATGGCTCAACTCACTGAAGAAGTAGGTGAGGTGGCCAGGATTATTGCTCGTCGGTATGGAGAACAAAGCGAAAAGCCTTCGGATCAAGCCAAAGACTTAGGTGAAGAGCTAGCCGATGTGGTTTTTGTGGTGTTGTGTTTGGCCAATCAATGCGGTATAGACCTCCAATCCTCTTTTGACAAAAAACTGGCCTATAAAACACAAAGAGATCACGATAGGCACCAAAACAACGATAAACTCAAGCAGTAGTTCATGGAGTTAACACACATACAAGGGCCTATCAATCAACCATTAAAGGCCTCATTATCCATCACAGGTTCAAAAAGTGAGACCAATAGACTGCTTTTACTGCAATCTCTATTCCCACAGATCACGCTGTCAAACACCTCAAATTCTGAAGATGCTCAGGCTATGGCCCGAGGTATTGGGGTGCGCAGCGGAACGATTGATGTGCACCACGCGGGAACAGCTATGCGTTTCTTAACGGCCTTTATGGCCACAACACCTGGAGTCGATGTGGTGCTTACAGGATCTTCCAGAATGCAGCAAAGACCCATAGGACTTCTGGTGGATGCCTTGCGTCAATTAGGTGCTGAAATCAATTACTTGGGGGAGGAGGGGTATCCACCGTTGAGTATCAAAGGAAAAGAAATTACCCAGCGGCATGCAGAGATTCCAGCCCATGTAAGCAGTCAGTATATATCTGCTTTATTGTTGGTCGCTCCTCGTTTAGCTTCAGGGATATCCTTGACTTTAAAGGGCTCCATAACTTCGATCCCCTACATCAAAATGACTTGTGCCTTACTTGAGTCACTAGGGATAACTACCCGAATGGAAGGTTCGGTGATTCAGGTAGATCCGGCTCCCCAGGTTGCCCCAAAGACCTTGGTGGTCGAGTCTGATTGGAGTTCTGCATCCTATCATTACAGTATGGTGGCCTTGGCCCCTGTTGGATCGGAGATCAGGTTGTATTCCTATAAATCGGACTCACTTCAAGGGGATGCCGTGCTCGCTGAACTATACCGTGCGTTGGGTGTGGAAAGTGTTTTTGTCGATCACCAATTAGTGATTACCAAGAAGCGCGATGTCCGAACACCAGTTCGTGAACATGGATTAATTGTAGACTTCACGGAGTGTCCTGACATCGCACAGACGCTAGCGGTTACTTGTTTTGCGTTGGGTATTGGCGCGCATTTTACCGGGCTCCATACCCTGAAGATCAAAGAAACAGATCGGTTGGTCGCTTTACAACAAGAACTTACCAAGTTTGGGGCACAATTATCGATTACAGAGGATTCCCTCACCTTGCATCCTTTTCAAGGTGTGATGAAATCTGGGGTGCTAGTTTCCACCTACCATGACCACAGGATGGCTATGGCCTTTGCTCCACTAGCCATGAAGGTGCCTCTCTCTGTGGAGGATCCGGGAGTAGTGGCTAAATCTTATCCTGACTTTTGGAATGACCTGGCCTTGTTAGGGTTTCAGTTTTCCTAGAAATAAACGGGTAAATCCTTGACAAGCCCCCTGTTGGGGTCGTATATTTGCGGGATGTGTTTTCATTAAACCTAATTATCTGAATTTCATGAAGTTATCTCATTTCAACTTTGATTTACCCCCGCATTTAGTCGCCGAATATCCCGCTGAGAATCGCGATGAGTCCAAATTGATGTGTATCGATCGAGCCAAAGGAACCATTGAACACAAATTGTTCAAGGATTTGATCGATTATTTCGACGACCAGGACGTGATGATTCTCAACAACACAAAGGTTTTTCCAGCGCGTTTGTACGGAAATAAAGAAAAAACAGGAGCCCGTATCGAAGTGTTTTTGCTCAGAGAACTCAATGAAGAACAAAGGCTTTGGGATGTCTTGGTCGATCCAGCGCGTAAAATTAGAATTGGAAATAAGCTCTACTTTGGTGATGATGACTCATTAGTGGCTGAGGTGATTGACAATACTACTTCAAGAGGAAGAACACTTCGTTTTTTATACGATGGTTCATACACAGAGTTCCGCAAGAAATTGCGCGACCTAGGAGAAACTCCGCTGCCTAAATACATCCACAGAGATGTTGAAGCCGAAGACGAGGAGCGTTACCAAACAATTTATGCCAAGCACGAAGGTGCTGTGGCTGCACCAACAGCAGGTTTACACTTTTCCAAACATTTGCTAAAACGTCTTGAAATTAAAGGGGT
>DFSJ01000075.1:0-5062 GCA_002378585.1 Flavobacteriaceae bacterium UBA3440
CCCAAAATTAACTTCCATGTCCAAGGATCTGTGATGGGCGTCCAGCTATGAGGCTCCACCACATCGACTAGGGTTTGCACCAATTGATTGGCCGTAAAGGCAGGCAACACCCCAAAAAGTCCAGCTACAGAGAAAAACACAGCAAGTCCTTTAGCTTTGGGCCCTATTCCTTGCACCATATAGTGCATGGGCCCCCCTTGTACCATCCCTTGTGGATTAACCCCACGGTACATCACCGCCAAGGTACAGGAGTAATATTTGATGGCCATGCCGATTAAAGCCGTCATCCAGATCCAAAAAACAACGCCCGGACCTCCCAAATAAATAGCGATAGCTACACCCGCAATATTACCCATCCCCACGGTCGCTGCGACTGCCGAAGAAAGTGCTTGAAAATGACTTACTTCACCAGGGGCGTTTGGGTCATCGTGCTTTCCGGCCGTGATTTCAATGGCGTGTTTAAAATATCGAAAGGGAAGCAATCGAGAATAGATCGTTAAAAACAATCCTCCACCGACTACTAAAAAAAGCATCACCCATTCTGTGTAGGGCAATACAGAAACTAAAAACTCATTGAGGTACTCCACCCCACGAATATAAAAAATAAACTTAGTCGATAGCGATTTGGGCCACTACAAACATGCCAGGGGTTAAGGTCCCTTGGACAGACTGATCGATATCCGCATGTACGACCAACGTACGTGTTTGTGGATTTATGGCTTTATTGATCACGTGTATTTGGGCAGAATACACCTGCTCGGGTCGATCTTGCAGGTAAAAAGATACGGATTGGCCAGTGGCTAGTTGGGACGCTTGGTGTTCAAAAACTTCCAACTCCAAATGCATCTGTGTCAAGTCCGTGATGGTAACCGCCGCTTGATTCTCGGACAAATACATACCTTGGTGAGCCCCCACCTCAGTTACATAACCATCGATTGGTGCCCGCACATACAGGGTAGGACGGATAACGCCTTTCTCCAGTGCCTGTACATCGATCCCCATCAATTTGATCTCAGCTTGAGCAGCCCAATAGGACGCTTTGGCTTGTGACCATAGATTTTCTGCTTCAGCCGCCTCTTTATCCGAACTGATTTTTTCCGCATAGAGCTGCGCCTGTCTTTTCCATTCTTTCTCCTGTTGCTTGAATAAAGCCTGGGCAGACAAATAATTTCTTTGTCGCTCAATATAGTTGGGGTGGGTCAGTTCAAAAAGCACCTCGCCTTTTTTAACCTTCTCTCCAGGCAATAGTTCTATGGAATGCACATACCCAGCAAACATAGGATGAACGGTGGCTTCATGACTGGGGGGGACGACAAGGGTGCCGTGCACTTGAAGGACATTTTGGTTAGGTTCCACCTCAGCGATTTCTGTGGTCACCGCAGTTTCTGGTTCAGGCTCTTTCAACTCTTTCGGGGCAGGATCTGCTCCGCAACCGATCATAAGTAAGGTGACCAATGCACTAGTTAGAAATTTCATAGGTGTTGATTTATAGGGTGTCATCTGGATAATTAAGCGCGAGTACTGCTTGATCTAATTGCCATTGCAGCTGTAGGTATTCTAACGTTGATTGTAAGGCCTGATCTTGAATCATGGCGTATTGCCAAAAATCAATCGCCCCAGTTCGGTAGGAGACTTCCGCACTTTTGGAAAGTTCATCTCCTAGATATTGGTCACTCAGATTTATGGACTCCCAGGCGGAAAGTGCCTGTTGGTATCGAGCGATTGCTTCTTGTCTGGCCAATACCCATTTTTGCTCTTGGTCTTCGGCCAGCCACTGTGCTTCACTCCATCGATATTGGGCCGCTTTGATCCGGGCATGTTGGGGTTTGGCCCAAATGGGAAAAGACATACCCACTTGAAAACCTGAGTATTTCTCACCGCTTACCGCATCGTTTGATCCTTGAAACACGGCGCCAGACAGACTGGGTAAGTACCCTTGAAGTTGCAGGTTTTTTTCTGTTCTGGCTTGATGGACAAGCAGTTCACTTCTCTTATTTGCCGTTGTGCGCAGCCACGTAGTATCCAAGGCCATGGGTTTCCATACGGTATCTGCCGCTTTGAAATCAGGGGTGATTTGCCCCCAGGCGGCCATCGTTCTTTGCAGGGCCTCAAGCTGTTTGATCTCTTGGTTTAGTTGTTGCTGAACAGATCTGCTTTTGGCCAAGGCTGTTTTATAAGCCAGTACCGTAATCCCGCCTAAAGCGAGCTTTCTTTCGTTTTTCTGAGTCCACTCGTTCAATTGATCTGCCAATTTTTTCCAATGCCCCACCACTTGTTGTCGGTACATCAGTTCTCTGTATGCGCCGATGGCTTTGCGTTCCCAGGACCAGAGTATGGACTGAAGCTCCAGGGACGCAGCAGTCGCTTTTTGGCTCAATAGCCGTTGTCTGCTGGCCATTACTGTAGGAAATGGGATGGTCTGGTTGACGCCCCAAACCCTTAAAGGCTGCCCATTAGGCGCAATGTTATTTTGATCAAATTGATGATAGACTTCTGTGGATCCCAAATCCCAACCCGTTCCTTTGAAGGCCTCTACCGATTTAGCCGCTTGTTGTGCTGCTTTGAGTTGCGGTTGATGATCGAGCACTCTTTGCACCCAATCCGCTTGGCTGATGGGCTCTTGTGCGCTGATTTGGCCTAACCCAAATAGAGAAAAACCGATGATCAAAACTGTCTTTTTTATCTTTTTCTTTAATCGTATCGGCTGTGGATTCCAGCGATCAAATAAAGCGTAAAGCAACGGGAGTACCAACAAGGTAAGCAGGGTTGCCGACACGAGTCCCCCCACAACCACAGTGGCCAACGGCCGTTGTACCTCAGCCCCCGCGGAGGTAGAAATAGCCATGGGTAAAAACCCAAGAGCTGCTGCAGAAGCCGTCAAAAGCACTGGTCGCATCCGGTATTGGGTCCCCCGTATGATGCGCGCATATCGATTGCGCATCCCGTGGATTTGAAGCTCTTTAAATTCCTCAATTAGGACGATTCCATTTAACACAGCGATACCGAAAAGCGCTATGAATCCTACCCCGGCTGAAATACTGAACGGCATGCCGCGCAAAGCGAGTAAAAACACGCCGCCAATCGCTGAAAGTGGAATGGCAGTATAAATCAACAGGGCGTCTTTCACTGAGTCGAAAGCGAAATAAAGGAGCACAAAAATCAAGAAAAGGGCCACGGGAACAGCAATCGCCAAACGGCGAGAAGCGGTTTGAAGATTTTTAAACTGACCGCCATATTCTATCGAATAACCAGCGGGCAGATCAATCTTTTGGGCTATGATTTTCTGAACATCCTCTACTACTGAAGCCATATCTCTGTTGCGTACGTTAATCCCAACAACAACCCTTCTTTTGGTATTGTCGCGGGAAATCTTGGCCGGTCCTTGGTCATAAGTCACCGAAGCCAGTGAACCCAAAAGTACCTGACGACCGTCCTTTAGTTGCACGCTGATCTTTTCTAAATCTTGTAGTTCCTGCCTGTGAGCAGCATCCCACTTTAAAGTTAAATCAAATTGTTTTTCTCCCTCAAACACAGTTCCTGCTCGCGCGCCGGCAAACCCCAGGGAAAGTACCGTATTCAACTCATCCACACTCACCCCATAACGAGCCAGTGCTGGCCTGTGGTATTTCACCCTCATCTGGGGTAATCCCTCAATTTTTTCCACACTGATATCTGCAGCGCCAGGAACCTCTTGAATGGCCTGTTGAATGTCAAATGCTTTCTGTTGAAGCACATCCAGCTCGGGTCCAAATACCTTAATGGCCACATCAGCGCGAACACCGGTGATCAATTCATTGAAGCGCATTTCTATAGGCTGGGTAAATTCATATGAGACATGATCGATCTGCATCAATGAGTCCTTAATCATATCCGCCAATTCATCTTTAGTTGTTGCGTTTTTCCAGGTGCCTATAGGATGTAACTTGATGATCACATCGCTTTCCTCCATAGACATGGGGTCTGTTGGCACCTCAGCGGCACCAATACGAGACACCACTTGATCGACCTCATCAAAACCCAAAATAATTTTTTCCATCGCTGAGGTGTATTCGATTGTTTTACTCAAAGAGGTACCGGTAGGCAATAGGGGTTGAATGACAAAATCACCTTCGTCTAGGGTGGGTACAAATTCTCCCCCCATGTTTACAAAAAGAAGTATCGCAGCGAGCAATAAGCCTCCTGCACTGCTGAGCACCCACTTCTTGTGGCGGAGTGCCCAAACCAACGTAGGGTAATAGATGTGGCGAGATAAATGATTGAGTGCGCGTATCGACCAGCTTGTTTTGGCCGCACTATCCGGTTTGACCACCAGAGCAGTCACCACGGGAATGTACGTAAAGCACAGCAACATGGTGCCTACAAGCGCAAAACTAAACACCAATGCCATAGGTCGAAACATCTTGCCTTCAACACCCACTAACGATAAAATTGGAATAAATACAATCAAAATGATGAGTTGACCAAAGATGGCTGAACGCATCATTTTAGAAGCCCCTTTTCGGGTAATTTCATCCAATTCAACTCTGCGCTCTACGCCAGAAAGTTTCGCTAGTGTAGCTGCTTTTGCGGTGATTTGAAAGGCGATGTATTCGACAATAATTACGGCCCCATCGATAATAATACCAAAATCAATCGCTCCCAAGCTCATCAAATTGGCATCGACATCGAACACATACATCAGGGACAAAGCAAACAACAAACTCAATGGAATGACTGAAGCAACTACTAATCCAGAACGCCAAGACCCCAAAAGAACGACCACCACAAAAATGACGATCAGACAGCCCAGCACTAAATTTTCAGCAATCGTAAACGTGGTTTTTTTGATGAGTTCACTGCGCTCCAAAAATGGATTGATCGTGATACCTTCAGGAAGCATGGTTTGCACATAGGCAACACGCTGCTTAACGGCTGAGATTACCTCTTGAGCATTGGCCCCTTTGAGCATCATCACTTGACCCATCACCGTTTCTCCACCTCCGTTAGCCGTAATTGCTCCAAACCGATTGGCATAGCCATAACGCACCTCAGCCACATCCCGAACCAATACAGGTACAGCACC
>DFSJ01000075.1:5369-5521 GCA_002378585.1 Flavobacteriaceae bacterium UBA3440
CGAACAAAATAAGCTTGATCATTTTTTTCTATATAACTTCCGCCAGCAATACTGTTGTTGGCCTGTAATGCTTGGTATACATCCAAGACCGACAACTCAAGGGCCTGTAGACGCTCAGGCTGAATAGCCACCTCATAGGTTTTGAGGTAACC
>DFSJ01000019.1:0-8128 GCA_002378585.1 Flavobacteriaceae bacterium UBA3440
CTAAGCAAAAAAATTAATGGTTTAATGCACTATTGGATTAAATTTTATTTTTTGTCCCTGAGCACACTGGCTCAATAAATCTTTTGAATAATCGGTTAATTGAAAAATTCGTGGATAGCCTCCTGTGACTTGACCATCGTTCATCAAAATAATCAATTGACCGGCTGGGGTAAGTTGAACGGTCCCAGGCAAGGCACTTGAGGTATGTATAGGCGTGATTTTATGGGCCACTGTTTCTTGAAGTATATACCCCATTCTGTCGTTTCGACCAATGGTCATTTCCAGGTTTAGTTTCTTTATTTCGGATGAACTGAGTCTGTGGTACTCTGGTCCTAAATAAACCTGTAGCTCAACAGTAGATCCAGCACTCACGTCATGTTGGCACACCGGGTTTTCCAAGGCAGATGTGCTCTTACTACATATTTTTGAAACTTCATTTAATGGAGTCCCTGTTTCTATAAAATCTCCTTTTTTGATTCTAAAATCAGCAGTAATAGATGGGTAATAACTTCGACTGCCTAGCACTTGTTTCGTATTTATCCCACCCAGAATTCCTAAGTAAGTGCGTACACCAGATCGCCTTTGTCCAAACTGCAACACATCATTTTCTTCTACAGGGATAAGTTGATTCATCGGGATTTTTTGACCGTTGATTGTGGCGGTATAATCACCCCCTGTCAATGATATGGCTGTATGGATATGAAATTTAAATTCAGCTCCACCAAAAGTAATTTCGATAACTGCATCATTATCGTCATTGCCCAAGACAGCGTTGGCTAAATGGTAAGAAATTCCATCAATAGCTCCGCTAGGCGGTATACCCAGATGCGCATAACCCAAGCGCCCTTTATCTTGAATAGTGCTGTAAATACCTGGTTTGATTACTTCTATCATCGCGAGGAATCAATGGTTAATAAGCATTTTATGATCCCTTAGAGAGTCCAGTATTTCTTGGTACTCATTTTTTTCTACAGCCCGAAATTTTATAACATCTCCTGGCTTGGCGATACATGGTTCAGGAAGTTGAGGGTCGAATAAAATCAAAGGACAATGACCAATTATATGCCAACCTCCTGGTGACGCCAGGGGATAGATGCCAGTTTGTGCTCCACCAACAGCCACACTTCCTGAGTTCACCACCGCTGATGGTTTATCCTTACGCGGTTGAACCAATTTTTTATCTAGCCCTCCCAAGTACATAAATCCAGGTTGGAATCCATAAAAAAAGAGGGTGTATTCAGGTTTTGTGTGAAGATGTACCATTTCTTGGAGGGAAATCTTCTTGTTGGATAAATAATCTTCTAGATCCGGCGCTACTTCAGAACTATAGTACACAGGCAGTTCAACTACTTTTTTTGGTAATAAAGCTGTGGGGTTGTTTTTAATGTGTGCGTACTTCTCTTGAACCCATTGAATCCAGGGGTTGAAATCTTTTTGGGCCACGGAAAATACGATTGTCAAGCTGTGATATGCCACAATGTACTCAGTAATTGCATCATCGGACAATGCCGCCCTGAGTTGCCAAATATCTTCGATGATATCCACATCTATTTGACTAGGCCATTCAATTAGTAGGGCTCGATTGCCCATCGGGAAGTAGGTTAATGTATAAGCCATACTCATTGTGATCGATTTACAGCTGAAACTGCTTTAGCAATTTCTAGTGAATTTGGATGGTCTGAATGAATACAGCAGGTCATCGTTTGAATAGCGTGTAGGCTTCCCTCTATACTTTGTACTCGTCCTTCCCTTAAATTTAGAAATTGTTGTTGAGCTATTTTAGGGTCGTGGATGATTGAATTATGTTCCTGTCGCGGAACTAAAGTCAGGTCTGATCGATATCTGCGATCGATAAAACTTTCTGGCCAAATGAGATGATTAGGTCTTGTAAAGCTATTGAAAAGCACCGAATTAACTGAGGTGATCAGTAAAATTTCAGGGCACACCTCATCGATTACCTCCAAAAAAACCAAAGCCATTTCAGGCTTATTGGCCACGTCGTGGTACAACGCACCATGAGGTTTTACATGAGACATTTTAGCGCCGCATAATTCGGCGGCCTCCAAAAACATCTCCAACTGATGCTGAAGGCTTTGCTTTAATTCCTTAACATCCATTATCATGGATATTCGCCCAAAGTTCTCTCGATCTGGATAGGAGGGATGGGCGCCAATATCCACTCCGTATTCTTGCGCCATTTGGATTGTTTTTATGATCAAATCCTTTGAACCCGCGTGTGCCCCACAGGCGATGTTGCACCGGTTTATATACGGCATGATGAGTCTATCGTGGGCTATTCCCTCTCCCAAATCACAATTGATATCCATTTAATTGAAAATTTGCACTACTCCATCAATTCCTTTGAAGCCCACAATAATGGACAAAATTAGGACGATTGCCCCCAAAATATTTTGCCAAATTGTATTGACATGACCTTTCATAACTTTTTGTTGATTGATCATCCATAGGACTAATCCAGCAATGATAAAAATCAGCATCCCATTGGCCACTTGCGCCATTTGTATCAACGCAATAGGTTTAATCCCTGCAGTAGCTAAAATTACACCCACAAGAAGCACAGAGCCCCAAATAATTCTAAACTTTTTGCTGTTTGAATCTGTCGACCAACCAAGACATTCACAGGCGACATAGGCTGCAGCAAGCGGGGCGGTAATCGCTGAAGTCATACCAGCAGAAAATAATCCTACTCCTAAAAGTAGTTTGGCCATGGAACCATATAACGGACTTAAAGCTTCTGCTAAATCGACAGCTGTTGTGATTTTTTCAATACCTGAACCGGCTGCGCAGATCACGATACACATGGAAACAACTCCGCCCAGTCCAATCGTCCAATAGGTGTCTCTTTTAACTTTTGGGAGAAATTCAACTCCCTGCCATTTTTTATGAATGAGTGAGGCATGAAGGAAAATATTATAGGGGACAATGGTTGTACCGACTAGCCCGATGATGGTCCAAAGGCTGTCCTTTGGTATAGTGGGTAAAAAAATTCCGCTGAGTAGTTCGGGCAATTTAGGCCTGATTAATAGGGCAGTGACCACAAATGAAAAACTCATAAATAGAACCATGATCGTTAAAATCTGGGGAAGTAGTTTGTCGTTTTTTTGTGACAAAACAATAAATGCAATCCCACCCAACAATAACGCCGCTACATTAATTTTCACATCGAAATAGTAGTAGGTTAGAGGACCTATAATAGCCTCGAGGCCCAAAACTCCTCCACCGATATTCCCCGCTTGGTAAGCGGTGTTTCCCAGAACTATAGCCAGAATTATGAGTATGATCACTGGGGTTTTCCAAACTGACTCCTTTAATCTGTTCCTAAGCAATTGGGCCAAACCACTTTCGGTAATTAAGCCTATCCGAGCGGCCATTTCTTGTAGAATGATGGTGGCCAAAGTGGACAATAGAACAGCCCAGAGAAGTGAATAGCCAAAATTTACCCCAGCTATTGAGCAGAGCGTAACCGTTCCGGGACCAATAAAGGCGGCAGCAATAATAATGCCAGGGCCAATATTTTTAATTAAACGAAATGCCATAAAATTTAGGATTGAGCAAGTGCTTTTACGGCATCAATTAAATGATCCAGTTCTGTTGTAGAATCTGCGATTGTCCATAGCTTAAATAGTGATCGTATCTATTCTAAAGATAGACAAGATTCTATTCCAATGATTTTAAGAATTTAAGCACCCCTGAAAAATACACTTCTTGGTCGTCATACATAGCCATATGACTTCCTTGAGGACAATATAGGTACTCCCCATTTTGTACTAATCTGCTCATTTTTTCCATCGCTTTTGGGTCCATAGTATCGTATTCCGCGCCTATGGTCAGGGTTGGAATACTGATATTTTTCAGATCCTCAGTTCTGTCCCATTCCTTTAATACAGCATCTCCCACAACGCCAAACTCGCTGGGACCTTGCATTTTTAAATAAAGTGGATAATTCAGATTGGCAAACGCCCTAACCACCGGATTTGGCCAATCACTTGGATTCATGCGCAGTACATGCTCTGGATAGTAGTAGGTTTCTATAAGTTTAAGATATTCTGGATTCGTATAATCTTCACTTTTTTCATACGCCTCTATTTTATCCAGAACATCAGCCGGCATTTGAGGTCCCAACACTTCTTTAGCATAGGTCACATACTCGGGTATGGAACTGACCATGTTAGAAACGATAAGGGCTTTCATGTTTTGTTGGTATTTTAAGGCGTATTCAATCCCTAAAATACCTCCCCAAGAATGGCCGAGTAGTACAAAGTTAGTGGCGTCTAAATTCAACGCCTTTCTAACCTGTTCGACTTCCTCAACAAAACTTTCGATGTTCCAAAGTCGTTCATCGTTGGGATTGTCACTTTTTCCAGAGCCCAATTGATCATAGTAATAATACTCTACATTTCCTTGTGGAAAGAATGAGTCAGCTGCTTCAAAATATTCGCTAGTAGCCCCGGGGCCCCCGTGCAGCAACAAGACTTTTATTGTGGGATTATTTCCTACGCGTTTTGTCCAAACATTAAAAGTGCCATAGGCTGTCTCAATGGGGATTACTTTTGTCCCTCCCGAAAATTTTGAAGGGGAATCAGCATAATTTAAATAGTCGGAAAAATCAGAAGTTTCTTGGCCTTTACAAGCTACCAAGATCAACAATATCTGGAGGATAAGGATTTTTGATTTCATGAGATAGATTTTATAGTAACGTGACGAAAAGTGCTTTTTAAGCAAATCAAATTTTCTCATTATTTGATGACAACTACCCCACAAAATAACAAATCCCCCACTAAACACAAAGTATTTATTATTTTAAATAATTGATTTTCAGTTTATTTGGCTGTTTATACATATCCTTAAGCTATTTTTATTTTCAAATTAAACTCATTGAATTTGAATCAATATTTTTTTAAGGCACTCTTTTTTTTGCTCCCATTGGTAACCAGCGGTCAGTCAATTTTAATAAACAGTAAGGCTCAGCAATTTATCACCGTTTTAGGAGTTGCACAGGATGGAGGGTATCCCCAAGCAGGGTGCACAGAAGAGTTTTGTATGCGCCATTGGCGGGGTGAGGAAAATAAGCGCCATGTTGTAAGTCTGGGACTTACCGATCATCAAAGCAAACAAAATTGGTTGTTTGAGGCCACCCCAGATTTTACCTACCAACTTCAAAAGCTCCAAGAAACTTCAGGATTGACTAATCTTTCAGGGATTTTTTTAACACACGCACACATGGGGCACTATGCAGGTTTATTAAACCTGGGTAGAGAAGCGCAAGGCTCCTCAGGAGTTGTCGTATACGTGCTTCCAAAAATGAAACAATTCCTGGAACACAATGCTCCGTGGAGCCAGTTAGTTGCCCTAGGAAATATAGAGTTGGTGCTGATCGAACCAGACAAACCAATTCAACTTAGTCCTGCTATTCAGGTAACCCCAATGCTGGTGCCACACAGAGACGAGTTTTCTGAGACGGTGGGGTTTATCATACAATCAAGCGAACGAAGTGCATTATTTATTCCTGATATTGACAAATGGCCATTGTGGGATCGAGATATTCTCGCCGAGGTAGACCGAGCAGATTTCGCTTTAATCGACGCCACTTTTTATGGAGCCAAAGAACTCCCTCACCGGGATATGAGTGAAGTCCCTCACCCATTTGTTTCTGAAACTGTTGAATTGTTTCGCACATCGTCAACTCTGTTGCGCAACAAAATCATGTTCATTCATATGAACCATACGAATCCGATCTTATTTAACGGTCCTGAGAGAAATGAGCTGATCAAATTGGGGTTCGATGTAGCTGACGAAGGGGAGATCATATCATTGAATAATGAACTGTAATCAATGGTGCAATAAATTAATCGCCATACCCTACCAAATTCATAGATAGGCAGCTCGGAAATCATCGTCAAGAAAATTATAAATGATTGATATTTAATTCATTATATTTGGTTATGGCGCATAATAAACTAGAAAAAACAATAGTATTTCTATTCGAAAAAGTGTTTTCTGATCAATCAAAAAACGCTTTTGAAACCATAATTTTGTGGCTCTCCATTATTGGTTTCATTGTACATCTGGCACTTATTTACCTGATTAAACTTGATGCTATCACTTTGTTGGGTAATTATAAGCTACTGACTAACCCAATTTCAGCGATTTATACGCCCTTCACATTCATACTTATCTATGAAATTTATCTTCTCGTATTGTACTTGCCCAGGTCATTCACTACGGCCCTATCCAAACAATTTGAGATAATTTCATTAATCCTTATTCGAAGAATATTTGGAGATATACCTAAGGTTGATATTGAGGTTGACTGGTTCCAAACCCAGGAGAATTTAAATTTAATCTATGATTTGGCAGGAATCCTCATCTTGTATTACTTGATCTTTCTATTCAATAAAAACAGAAAAAAATCCATTCAAAATGCGATAAACAATAAAATAGAAAGATTTGTAATCTCTAAAAAAGGGATCAGCATTATATTGCTTTTATGTTTTGCTATGATGTCTTTAAACAGTCTATACCACTGGCTCAATGAAATAATTAATTTTTCACACGTAGAAAATGTGAACACCATATTTTACAATGATTTTTTTGAATTGTTGATACTAGCCGATGTGTTTATCCTGCTGCTTTCTTTCAGGTATACTGAACGTTACATTCAGATTATAAGGAATACGGGATTCGTAATTTGTACTATTTTGATCAGACTTTCATTTAGTTCCAGTGGGTTCACCAATGTTGCCCTCATTGTATCGAGTGTAATTTTCGGGTTTTTAATACTTAAAATCTTCAATCTTAGCGAGCCACTTCAAGATTGAGTTTCTTTATCCTGTCCACTTTAGAATAGCTGACATAACAAAAATCATGTGGGCTTTTGCCCGACTTAAGCAGTTCTTCTAGGGTATCGAATACTTTCAGTCAATTGTTGAATATGCGCAGGTGGTGGGGTCGTCCATCTTGATACCACTAGAGCCACAAAAATATTTACCAACATGCCTACGGTTCCAAAGCCTTCAGGTGAAATGTCCCACCACCAATCTGTTGAAGGTGGTATTGTTTGGGTGAACCATCCCAACTTGAAGTAAATCATATAAAAAAGCATGAGCGAGATTCCGGTAACCATACCGGCTATGGCTCCTTGTTTATTCATCCGCTTATCAAAAATACCCAGTACAATAGCAGGAAAGAAAGACGAAGCGGCTAGACCAAAAGCTAGGGCAACTGTTGCTGCAACAAATCCTGGGGGGTTTACTCCAAAGTATCCGGCAACTAAAACCGCAGCCCCTGCAGCAAAGCGGGCCAAAAACAATTCTTTCTTCTCGCTGATTTTTGAGTTCAATTGCTTTTTAATTAAATCGTGAGCAATACTGGTACTGATCACCAGAAGTAAACCTGCTGCAGTCGATAACGCAGCTGCCAATCCTCCAGCGGCCACCAATGCGATTACCCAATTGGGAAGTTGAGCCATTTCTGGATTGGCGAGAACAATGATGTCATTGTCAATAGTTAATTCGTTTAAGTCTGGATGGGCCAGGTATTGAATGACCCCATCAGAATTTTTGTCTTCAAACTTGATCAATCCTGTTTTTTCCCAATTAGTAAACCACTCAGGTACATGAGTGTAGGGAATATTGGATGTTGCACGAATCAAGTTTGTCCTGGCAAATGCTGAAATGGCAGGGGCAGTAGTATAGAGTATGGCAATAAAAATTAGTGCCCAGCCAGCTGAAATACGCGCATCTTTAACTTTAGGCACGGTAAAAAATCGAACAATTACATGGGGTAATCCTGCTGTTCCAGCCATCAAAGCAAATGTAATGGCAAAAACATCCATCATCCCTTTGGATCCAGATGTGTATTCATGGAACCCTAACTCTTGATTTAATCCGTCTAGTTTGTCCAGTAAAAAAGTGCCGTCGGATAGTTTGCCGCCAAAACCGAGTTGTGGTATAGGATTCCCGGTGAGTTGTATGGAAATGAATATGGCCGGCACCATAAACGCAAATATAAGAACGCAGTATTGAGCAATTTGGGTATAGGTAATTCCTTTCATTCCCCCCAGAACGGCATAAAAGAAAACCAAACCCATACCTAGGTATACCCCGGT
>DFSJ01000019.1:8467-23125 GCA_002378585.1 Flavobacteriaceae bacterium UBA3440
GCACAGATGATTCCCACCGTTCGAGCTACGTTCGAATAATAACGGTCTCCAATAAAATCAGGCACGGTGAATTTCCCAAATTTCCTTAAGTAGGGCGCTAGTAGCAGGGCTAGAAGAACGTATCCGCCGGTCCATCCCATCAAATAGATCCCCCCGTCATAACCCATGAATGAAATCAAGCCAGCCATCGACAAAAAAGAGGCGGCAGACATCCAATCAGCTGCTGTAGCCATACCGTTTAAGATGGGATTTACTTCACCTCCAGCGACATAAAAATCTGATGTTGAGGATGCTCTTGTCCAAATGGCGATACCTATGTACAACGAAAATGATAAGCCAACCAGTAAAAATGTCCAAGATTGTACATCCATAAGCCTTAATTTTCGTCAACGTTAAATTTTTTATCTAACCTGTTCATGAGCCTTACATAAATAAATATCAACACAACAAAAACATAGATGGACCCTTGTTGCGCAAACCAGAATCCGAGTTTAAATCCACCTAAACGTATTTTGTTTAATTCTTCAACCCATAAAATACCAGCCCCAAAAGAAACTAAAAACCAAATGGACAGTAAAATCAATAGATATTTTAGGTTGTAGCTCCAATATTTTTTCATCAAGTAACATTTAGGCTTACTTAATATTACAAAATATTCAGGTAAGTTCACTCATTTTGAGGTAGTTCACTACACTCTTTAGGTATTTGTTAATCGGTGTTACTTCGAGGTGCATTTCTTTAATTCTTTGTTTAAAGCGGTATTATGAACCTCGGTTTTTCGTACTTTAAATTATTGAAATAAGATTACTCATTGATTCATTTTCGAAGCGCACAACGAACAATGATCCCATACTAAAAGTTTAAAACAAGCATGATGAAAAACTTTATTCCGACGTTACTGATTCTGAGTTTATGTTCATTTTCTTTTGCCCAGCAGAGTCAGGTTCAAGTCCCTAAGAAGATGGAGCAAGAACTTACAAAACTGGCCAACCATCCCAAGATCAAAAAGGCATTCCAAACCATAGAGGACCTTGAGTCGTTGACGATTTCAAGACATATCGAGTTGACGGAAATTCCCGCACCACCCTTTAAGGAAACCCTTCGTGGTTTAGCGGTCAAAAAGTATTTTGAAGATTTGGGATTGGCCGATGTACACGTGGACAATGAGGGCAATGTGTTGGGATGGATTTATGGAACCCAAGGAAATCAGACCGTTGCCGTTGATGCTCACCTGGACACGGTATTTCCAGAAGGTACTGACGTTCAGGTGCGTATAGTGAATGACACACTTAAAGCACCAGGTATTGCGGATGACACCAGAGGTCTAAGCATGCTTTTAACGATCATACAAACAATCAATTCCCAGCAAATCAAGCCAAAAGACAATTTGCTTTTTGTCGCCTCAGTGGGTGAGGAGGGTCCTGGTGACTTGCGGGGTATGAAATATTTATTCAGAGATGGCGGGCCCAAAATCGATCGATTTATATCCATTGATGGCGGAACAATTGGAAGAATAAACAATCAAGCCTTGGGGTCATACCGATACAGAGTGACTTTCAATGGTCCCGGAGGACACTCTTGGGGCGCTTTTGGTTTAGCCAATCCACACCATGCACTGGGTGCTGCTATCCATAAGTTTGTCGAAAAAGCCGATGCCTATACAGAGCAAGGACCAAAAACAAGCTATAATGTGGGTATTGTATCCGGAGGAACATCGGTAAATTCAATTCCATTTATATCACAGATGGATATCGATGTTCGTTCCATAGATCCCAGTCGACTGGACGTCATGGAAACCTTTTTAAAGGAAGCGGTGGATGAGGCACTAAATGACCAAAATCAAAGAAAAAGAAGAGGAGAATCGCTGACCGCAGAGATAGAAAAAATCGGGAACAGACCCTCAGGAGCTACGGATATCGCCAGTGATTTGGTACAACGAGCTTGGGGGGCCACATTGCTTTTTGGCGCCAAACCCGAACTGACCATAGGATCAACCAATGCCAACATCCCTATAGCTAAAGGAATTCCAGCCATTACCGTAGGTATTGGAGGTAAAGCTTCCAATGCGCATTCTCTAGATGAGTGGTGGATTAATGAAAATGGCCACCAGATGATTCAATTGGTTCTTTTGATTGCTCTGTCCCAAGCAGGTGGTATTTAATCGACTAGTTTTTTGATCCAGAACCCCGCACAAACACGCCTGGGAATTGATTTGTGTGTGTCCCTGATTGAAGAACTTGAACACCATTGACCCACACATCATCCATCCCTTCTGCATACTGAAGCGGGTTGTCAAACGTGGCTTTGTCTTTCAATTCAGCAGGATCAAAAAGCACTAAATCAGCCCAATAGCCTTCTTTGATAAAGCCCCTATCTTTTAACCCTAGGTTGGTTGCGGGTAGTCCGGTCAATCGATGTATGGCTGAGGCCATGGAGATTAATTGTTCTTTTAGAGTGAATTCGGAGAGAACTCGAATAAAGCTACCAAATGCCCGCGGGTGGGTCCTAAAGTCATCCTTCCAATCGGAGTAGGTGCCTGCATCGGAACAGAATGAAACCCAAGGAATTTGCATTTTCGTTCTCAAGTTTTCTGGGGACATACTGAAGTAGATACATTGTATCCTACTGTCATCTTCAAGCATTAAATCAATAATGGTTTCAGGTGCCGATTGATTTCTCATCATTGCCGCTTCAGCAATTGTTTTACCTCTGTAAATCTGGGCCATTGAGTCTTTTTTGAATCCCACCATCAAGATGTCCTGAGCCGGCTGTTGTGCTAACTCAGCAGTTAAGTCAACCAACAATCTTTTTCTAGCCACGGGATCTCTCATTCGATTCATCCATTGTTCATGCCCGCCTTCCTGTACCCAGGTAGGAACCACCCCTGTAAGTCCTGTTGAAGAGGCGTTATAAGTGTATATATCTGCTGTAATTTTAAGTCCTGCAGCTCGAGCAGAATCGACTTTTGCTATCACCTGATCCAATTTGTGGAAGTTCCCTGGTCTGGAAGCTTTTAGGTGGTATATCTCTGCTGGAACCCCAGCGGTTTTCGCGATATGGAGTAGTTCATTGACGGACTCCAACAAATACTGATCCTCGTTTCTTATATGGGAAATATACCTTCCGCCTAAGGGCGCAGCAGCTTGACACAGGGTAACTAATTCCTGTGTTGGAGCGTAATCAGCTGGCGCATAAATAAGCGAGGAGCCAATACCAAGCGCTCCCTCTTCCATGGATTGAATAACAATCCGCTTCATCTCTTCAAGTTCTTGTTCAGAGGCTGGCCTGTTTTCATACCCAACAGTCTGTATCCGAACACTAGTTGCGCCTAAATAGGAGGCAATGTTTGTGGAGATTCCATTTTTCTCCAACTTGTTCATGGCTTGCCCAAAAGTTTGGTAATTGGTGCTGTCTTTTTTCCCCGATGGTCCAGGAGAAGTACCTTCTCCAAAAACCTCCAAGGTCACCCCTTGTTTCAAATCACTCAGTGATCGGCCATCTTCTAAAAGCGTTTCATATCCCCAGGACAGCATATTGATAAACCCAGGTGCTAGAATTTTCCTTTTGGCATCCACTGTTTTAGCTGCAGACATAGGCTTCTCTATGCCTACGTACACAATTTTACCGTCTTTTACGCCCACTTGACCCAGGTAAGAGGGACTGCCTGAACCATCATAAATTTCTGCGTTAGTGATCAGTAGGTCCACATCATACGAAGTAGAGCATCCTATGAGAAGCAAAAAACAAGCGGATAAAAAATGCGTTACATATATTTTCATAAGTTATTTTTTTGGAGTTAGGATCAGGTGATCAATCGTGTGCTCCTTTATTTCTTTGTTTGAGTAGTAAGCGGGGAAATATTGATCTGTGGCCCAAGATTGGAAAAGGTTTTTATAAAAAGGACTATTGGGGTCACCCGACTGTCCCGGCGTGTTGGTCATTTTGGTCAAGTCCCAATCTGATAGATCGGTGACCATGCGGAAACTCGCACCCGATGTTTGGTTGTCCAAAGCACCATTGGCCGCAGGAACATAAGGGTATCCTCCCCGAGGTAAGGGCCCCATATCAATCATTTTCCTGGTTCTTTCATCTACCCACTCAGATAAAGGATGTTTGATTGTGGTATGTTTGAAATCACTTTGCCCATAGACCCAACGATCCATTTCTGGCCCAAATTTTTGAGTAAGTTGCGCTACAGCCTCCGTCCAGGTATCCACCAAGAATAAGTCCCTGTTAGTCTGGGCATTCTCTGAAAATACCAATTCAGGGTGGGTGATCCATTCGATGATTTTTGTCAATTGAGGTTGAATCAGGGGTTGTAGTGACTCAGGTACCCAAAGAGCGCGCGCTTTTTTTACCAAAATTCGTTCCCAAGTCACGTACATGGCTGCTTCCACACTATTGGCCTCTAATCGATATTCCCAATTCCGCATCCACTCAATCCCTTTTTGGGCTTGGCTATTGCCTACTTGAACACTCAGCAACAAAGGCGTGAGTATTCGCGCTGGAATGGATGTTACATCGGTTTGAAGTTCTATGGACCCTTCGATGGTTGCCCTAGTTTCACGGGCCAATACTTCGTTGACTCGATCCCCTCGGTAGTTGTCGGACCAGGTGTAGGCTAGCGCATCAGGATGGCTGTAGGTCTCTGGGGTTACGTGCTGATTGGCGGTCGCCCAAAATCCTTTCGGGGGATTGGTTAAGTGTGGCTTGACGATAATCGGCCAATACCCATTCCACTCATAACGTCCATCTCCAGGAACAGGCACCATTCCACTAAAATTTGGACGCACAGGAGAAATGCCCACGGCTTGCCAGCCAATAGTACCTGAAGTATCTGCCCAAATCATATTTTCTCCAGGAATAAAGCTATACTCACAGGCTTCTTGGAAAGAATTCCAATCAGTGGCTTGATTGATGCGCAATGACGCTAAATAGGGAGCAGCTCCGGGTTCCAGCCAAGCTGACCGCAGCGCAGCAGCTTTATTCTTTTGGGGATCCATAAATAGCACAGGGCCATGACGGGTGTAGTTCAAGGTAATTAGGGTGTCTTTTTCTCCACGCACTTTGATTAATTCTTGTTGAGAAGTCATGTCTTCCCAATTCCCTTGGTACTTATATTGGTGTTGATTTTCTGGATTGAGGTCATATACGTAAATGTCCTCCGCATCCGTTTGAAAGATGGTCAGCCCCCATGCACCGTATTCATTATGGCCTATAGAAACACCCGGGATCACCGGTTCTCCACCACCGATAACATTCCATCCAGGCGCTTTCAGATGAACAATGTATCTAAGGGATGGAAGGGCAATACGTCTGTGCGGATCGTTGGCCAATATCGGCGCTCCACTCAACGTTTTTTCTCCACTGATCACCCAATTATTGCTTCCCTCAGGCATTTCTTCTTTCCCCAACAAATCGCCAAAGGGAATGTCTTCCGAAACCGCTTCATACAATTCCAGTAGGTTGTTGGACAGCCATTGTGGATCTATAGACTCATCTAAAGTCAGGTCGGGATCACCGGGATGAAACCACATTAACTCTTTGATCTTTTCCGGTTTTGCCTGTGCCAGTGCACGACCTATGGCTAGTTCTTGAGAAGCATTGGAGCGAATGCCGTTGTGTCTGGATACAACTATTTCTGGTGTCCACCTACCCGGTTTAATCCCCAACAGGTTAAATTCAAAGGGCAATAATTCGGGGTTTTGCTCGGTTTGTTCGATATATGCGTTGACACCAGCTACGTAGGACTCAATAATTGATTTTCCCCTTGGGTGGTAGTGATTTAGCTCCGTGTCCATATCTTTTTGGTACCGCAAAAGCCGGGCACCAATATCGCTTTTTAATGCAGCGGGCCCAACCAATTCAGCTGAGGTGCCAGTTGCTTTTCTGCGCCATAATTCAAACTGGAATAATCGATCCTTGGCCGCTAAGAATCCCTGGGCAAAAAATAAGTCGTGTTCATTTTTGGCTTCAATGTGGTTGATCCCCCACTGATCCCTACGCACGGTAACTTCTTGTTCTATTTCCGCTATTTGGAGGCGTTTTACTGAGCTACATTGGATAAACAGACATACAATAACTAGTGAAAATCCTATTTTATAATGTGACATTTCCCTGGAATAAAAATTCACTTTAAAATACACATTTTTTATGAAATCTATGTAAAATGCTTAATTATCAATCCTTTAGGTGTTATTTCACCACATTTTAATTACTTGCTCAGCCCTGATTAAATCCAGGCACCTAGGGTAATTAATCCGATGATAAGGATGAGTAAAAGGGAGATTTTCCTGAAGTAAGTCTGGGGGATATACACCAGAACTTTCTTGCCCATCCAAGAACCTACCAGGCCAATCACAATCAGAAAAGGCACATAGATAAGGTCGTGTTGGTGAATATACCCGTTGTTCCAATACACCAGGGTTCTTGACGCATCAATAAGCAGATCGATCAGGGCTGAGGTGGCGATAAACACGCTTTTTTCCAAATTGAAAGCAGCCATAGTTAGGCCCCTAATGGCTCCCCCTGTACCGAGTAGCCCAGCTGAAAACCCGGACAATGATCCTCCGAGTAGTGCATTTTGCGCATTGGCTTGGAAGACTAATTGTTTTTTTAGCAAAAAAAGCAAACTAAAACCCACGAGGAAAATCCCCAGAATTCCCTGGAGTATATTAGGGTCAAGGTATTGTGTAGCCCATCCGCCGATAACCACAAAAATTACCGCTGGGATACCCAGTTGAAGGATGATTTTTTTGTCGATTCCTTTCTTGAATAAAAAGAGTTTACTCAAGTTGCTGGATAAGTGAAACAGCGCGGTCAGTCCTAAAACAGAGTGGAAATCGAAGTAGAAATTTCCTACAGGCACAAAAAAGACAGAAGAACCAAAACCACCGATGGTGCCTATAATTTCGGCCAACAAGGCGAGTAAAAGAAAAATCAGGTTAATTTGTTCCATAGTCGATGCCCACGTTGAACAAGACAACCGATATATTGGTGTGTCGAGTTATTATTTTGTATCTTGTAAGTTAAGCCTGAATGGTAAATATTTTGGTCTGAAATTACATGCAACAGGTGGATACGGAAGTTATTAAGAAATCTGGAGAGCGGGTTCGATTTTCGAAAGAAAAGCTACAAAACTCCCTCTTCCGTTCCGGCGCAGATGCCAAAACGGTTGCTCAAATCATGGATCAGGTTCGCGAGGATCTCTATCAAGGTATTCCCACTCAGGAAATTTACCAGCAGGTTTCTAGTCTACTTTTGAAGAAGGAACGACACTATGCAGCAAAATACCGATTAAAAAAAGCTATTTATGAGTTGGGTCCTACCGGGTTTCCTTTTGAGTATTTTGTGGGTGCATTGCTCTCTGAATCCGGTTATCATACCCGTGTTGGCGTGCAAATTCCCGGAGCATGTGTAGATCATGAGGTGGATATATGGGCCAAAAAAGGCCAGGAGCACACCCTGATAGAATGTAAATTTCACAGTGAGGAAGGCCTGAACTGCAACGTAAAAGTTCCTTTGTATATCCATGCGCGTTTTAATGACCTGAGAACGCACTGGCCCAAACACCAGAAGCAAGAAGCGACACTCTTGCCAGGTTGGGTGGTCACCAATACCAGGTTTACAGAAGATGCACAACGCTATGGGCTTTGTGCCGGTTTGTATCTATTGAGTTGGGATTCACCGGAACATCAAAGTCTAAAAGAACGCATTGACCAATCTGGGTTGTACCCGATTACGGTTTCCACTTTGTTAACCCAAAAAGAAAAGCAGGCGCTACTCGACCAGAAAACAGTGTTGTGTAAACAGATTTTGGCACGACAAGAGATTCTTCAAGATATAGGTGTATCTTCCAAAAGAGCCAGTAAAGTGGTCCAGGAGATGCACCGACTTTGTACCGATATATAAATGATAGACGAAGCTAAAATCACCTTCTTAGGAGGAGCCGGAACCGTTACGGGATCCAAGTTTTTGTTGACGTATCTGGATACCCACGTATTAATTGACTGTGGGTTGTTCCAAGGAGTCAAGGAACTCAGGAGTATGAATTGGGTGGATTTGCCGGTGGAGGTGGAAAAAATAGACCGAGTGCTTTTAACCCATGGCCATTTGGATCACGTGGGATATCTGCCCAGGTTGCACCAACAGGGATTTAGGGGGGCTATCTGTGGCACAGGGCCAACGCTAGCCATCGCTAAAATTATTCTGGAGGACAGCGCCAAAATTCAAGAGGAAGAAGCTGAAAAGGCCAACAGGGAAGGGTACAGCAAACACGATAAAGCTTTGCCTTTTTATACGGTTGATCAGGCCAAAAAAACCATTGAATTGTTTGTGGAAGTTCCTACCGATGAGTGGGTTACTGTCAGTGAACAGATCAAATACCGAATGGTGTACAACGGCCATATTCTAGGATCTGTTTTTATAGAGCTGCAGGTTAACGACAAGACTTTTGTGTTTTCGGGGGATGTAGGTAGGGCACAAGACGCGCTGCTCTACGACCCAAAAAAACCCCAGTGGGCGGATTTTCTTTTTGTTGAAAGCACCTATGGCGATCGTTTACACCCTAAGGATGAATTTCAGGAGATGCTACCCAAGCTGATCCAAGAAACTATCCGGGATAGAGGGGTATTAATCATTCCGAGTTTTGCTGTGGAGCGCTTGCAAATGTTGATGTATTTGCTGTGGAAAGGGTATGAGAAAAATAAGATTCCAAACATCCCCATTTATGTAGACAGTCCCATGGGTAATCGTGTCTTGGATGTATTTCGTCGCTACATGGATTGGCACAAAATAACCGATCATGACTTTTCAAATATGGTGGAACACATCAATGTAGTCACCTCCTATGCAGAAACCTGGGAAGTCATCGACAAAACTGGACCCAAAATTGTTATTGCGGGGAGCGGTATGGTCACCGGTGGACGTGTTTTAACCTATTTACAGCAGTTGATTGATCAACCAACCACCCGCGTCCTTTTGGTGGGTTATCAGGCTGAGGGTACCCGTGGCAGCCAGCTTAAGCAAGGCGCCCAGGAAGTAAAAATCTACGGGAAATACTACCCGGTAAAGGCACAAATCCACGCCCTAGAAAGTCTGTCAGCACATGGTGATCAGTCAGATCTATTGTCCTGGATGACTGAAATTAAGAATGTCCCCGAACGCGTATTTTTAATCCACGGTGAATCCGAGCCTCAAAAGGCACTTGCCCAAGAAATAACTTCTAGATACGGGTGGCAAGTCTCCCTCCCCATTTTAAACCAGGTGGAAAAGTTTTTAGTCTAGCTTTTAGGGTTCCTATCGACGGTTATTTGTGAAATAACATTTAAATAAATCCTCAATCAATTTTTATAATTAGTTTTGGGCGATTATTTGAATAGATGTATCGCTTTTCGCTTTTTCTGCTTTTTTGCTTTAACCTGCTTGCGCAACAAGCTAGTGTTCCCATGGCATCGGGTGTTGAAGCTCTTGGGCAAAGTGAACTTCAGATCGTTCCGTTCTCTTCTTCCTCAGAAAAATGGACCCTATATTTTGAGGCGCTAGAGCAGGTAGAATTCGAAGAGACCAATCATCCTGAAAATCATCCAACGGATGATTTTTTCACACGCTTTACTTTTCTTTCCCCGTTAAGATCGGACTCCGCTCGGATTCAAACGGATAAATTTGAATCTGCCCACCCCAGCAAGTACCCCATTTATATTCTTTACGATCATTTATTGATTTGATGTTGACAGAACATCAGAGCACAGCATTTATGGCTGTTCCCCTCTGTTTGGCATCGCTTTGTGCGAAAATTATTTAGTCACAATCAAAAAAATCAATATGAAAAAACAGATTATTTATGGGATAATCTTCGGTTCCTTGTTATTCCAAAGCTGTAAAAAAGAACACGAAAAAGAACACGAAACCAACAGTTTTACCGTAGTACAACCCGCAGTAAAAGACACCATACTCTACAAAGAGTACGTGGCACAAATCAAGGCGCATAAGCATATTGAACTGCGCGCGATTGAAAAGGGTTACCTTGAAAAAATCTCTGTAGATGAGGGCTCTTTGGTGCAAAAAGGAGCCATCATGTTCACTACCCTACCTTCCATTTATCAGGCGGAATTAAATCGCTCTAGCTCAGAGGCTAAAGTGGCAGAAATCGAGTACCTAAACGCTAAAAACCTGTTTAAAGAAAACATCATTTCACAAAATGAGCTATCGCTTTTTGAAGCAGAATACGGAAAAGCCAAAGCGGAGGTTTCTCTATCCCAAACCCATTTAAATTTTACGACTGTCCGAGCGCCGTTTACAGGGATCATGGACCGGCTTTTGGTCAGGGAAGGTAGTTTGTTGGATGAAGGGGAGATACTTACGTCCTTATCCGACAACAGCCTCATGTGGGTTTATTTTAACGTACCCGAGGCTGAATACCTAAATTATATCAGCCATACCAATGCGCAAGAAAAACAAGTTCAGATTCAGTTGGCTAACGGGGCTATTTTCGAGGAGCTTGGTTCTGTAGAAACTATTCTGGGTGAGTTTGATAATACAACGGGAACGATTGGGTTTAGAGCGGACTTTAAAAATCCCAAGGGGATCCTCAGACACGGGGAAACCGGAACGGTGAAAATTGCGGTTCCCTACACCCAGGCTCTGCTGATACCTCAGAAGGCTACGTTCCAAATTTTGGACAAAACCTATGTATTTGTCGTGGACAAGTCAGGTCAAGTAGCTCAAAGAGAAATTACTACTTCGGGTGAATTGCCTGACTTATTTATTGTGGATAAAGGGCTCTCAGCCTCAGAAACAATTTTGGTAGAAGGAATTAGAATGGTCCGAAATAAAGACATTATTCACCCTAAAAAGATTTCTTTTGAAGAACTAGTTAAGGGACTAGATCTGTTCTCAGAATAATCGTTAATTCCATTAGCTATGTTTAAAAAATTCATACACAGGCCTGTACTGGCCATTGTGATCTCACTCACATTGGTGTTCACGGGATTATTGGCCTACAGACAATTGCCCATTTCTCAATTTCCAGAAATTGCTCCAACTACAGTAAATATATTTATCGCTTATCCCGGATCCAGCGCGGATGTATTGATTAAGAGTACCATTATTCCCCTAGAGACAGCGATCAACGGAGTTCAGGGGATGCGCTATGTGGTTTCTGACGCTACCAGTGCGGGGGAAGGAACTATTCGCGTCATTTTTGAACCGGGAACCGACCCTGATCAAGCAGTAGTTCGCGTGAAAACTAGGGTGGACCAGGTGATGCCGCTGTTACCTGATTTGGTTCAGAGGGAGGGGGTTATCATCACCCCAGTTCAACCCAGTATGTTGATGTACGTAAACCTGTATGGGGACGACAAAAACTTTGATGAAAAATTCCTGTACAACTACGCCTATACGCGAATCATCCCAGAAATTCAACGCATCGACGGTATAGCCAGTGCTCAGATTTTGGGAAGTAGAAAATATGCGATGCGCGTATGGTTAAAACCAGATCGTATGCGGGCTTACAACGTTTCTGCTGAAGAGGTATTGGCCGCGATGGAGGAACAAAGTATTCTGGGTAGACCTGGACGTATCGGTCGAGCAGACGGAGGCAAATCACAGTCCTTGGAATATGTATTAACCTACAAAGGGCGATTTAACGAAGCAGATCAATACAAAGAGATCATCATCAGAGCCCATGAAGACGGGGCTATTTTAAAGCTGGGCGATATCGCAGATGTAGAATTAGGGAGTGAATTCTTTGATATCTACTCCAATCTGGATGGGGATCCATCCGCCTCTATTGTGCTCAAACAAACGCTGGGCAGTAACGCATCGGACGTCATCGATTCGATCAAAGAAAAACTTAAGGAGCTTGAAGGTGACTTTCCTCCAGGAGTTTCCTATAAAATCAACTACGACGTTTCAAGCTTTTTGAATGCGTCTATTGAACAAGTGATGCACACTTTTAGAGACGCCTTGATTTTGGTGGCTCTTGTGGTGTTTTTATTCCTAGGAAACTGGAGGTATACCTTGATTACGATTCTAGCGGTGCCTGTTTCTCTTATCGGCAGCTTTTTTGTGATGCAACTTTTTGGGTTGTCTATCAATTTGATCACGCTTTTTGCCTTGGTATTGGCGATTGGTATTGTGGTGGATAACGCGATTGTAGTCGTCGAGGCAGTTCATGCCAAAATGGAAGAGTCCCACCTGAAACCCTATGCAGCTGTTCAAGAGGTGTTGGGAGAAATCAGCGGGGCCATTATTGCGATTACTTTAGTGATGGTGTCCGTATTCATCCCGATTTCATTTATGTCTGGACCTATTGGGGTGTTCTATCGCCAATTCTCTATCACCATGGCTGGATCCATTGTTATTTCGGCGATTGTCGCATTGACCTTGACCCCTGTGCTCTGTGCCATATTATTGAAGCCGCACGATCCAAACCTGAAAAAATCAGTATTTAACCGATTTATTTTGTGGTTTAACGGAAGGTTTGATCTGTTGACCAACAAGTACGCTCAGCTACTGACCAAAATTGTAAACAAGCGTTTGGTCACATTTGGGGTACTCGCTTTCTTTGGATTTGGTGTTTATTTCTTCAACCAAATTTTGCCCTCAGGATTTATCCCCAACGAGGATCAAGGGACCATTTACGCCATTGTACAAACTCCTCCAGGTTCAACCTTGGAGCGAACCAACGACGTAGCTAGAAAACTTCAAAAAATTGCCGAAGAGGTGGAAGGCATTGAGTCTGTTTCTTCTTTGGCTGGATATGAAATCATGACTGAAGGCCGGGGATCCAACGCGGGAACTTGTTTGATCAATTTAAAGCCCTGGGATCAGCGCGAGCACAGCGTCACTGAAATCATGGAGGAATTGGAAGAAAAAACCCGAAACCTGGGCGCAGTGATTGAATATTTTGAACCACCAGCGGTTCCTGGCTTTGGTGCCTCTGGAGGATTTTCATTCCGTCTTTTGGATAAAACGAGCGGCGTTGATTATCAGGAGTTTGAGACAATCAACAACAAATTTATGGACGCGCTTAAAGAACGTCCAGAATTGACTGGTTTGTTTACCTTCTTTGCCGCCAATTACCCTCAGGTCGAAATCGAAATCGATAACCAAGCAGCCATGCAAAAAGGAGTTTCCATCGGCAAAGCAATGGAAAATCTCAACATTTTGATCGGAAGCACCTATGAGCAAGGGTTTATCAAATTCGGACGTTTCTTCAAAGTCTATACCCAAGCAGCCCCTGAATACAGGGCGCTACCTAGAGACTTAGAGAATTTGTTTGTCAAAAACGAAGAAGGCGAAATGGTTCCGTATTCGTCGTTTACCACGTTGACCAACAAACTGGGTCCGAATGAAATCACCCGATACAACTTGTATAATTCAGCCGCTATCGCTGGCCTTCCTGCAAAAGGATATACCACAGGGGATGCCATTGCCGCCATCAAAGAAGTAGCCGCCACGCAACTCCCCAACAGTTTTGATATAGCTTGGGAAGGACTTTCCTTTGATGAAGCGCAAAGAGGGAATGAATCATTGATCATTTTTGCCGTGGTGCTGATCTTCGTTTACTTGGTTTTGGCCGCTCAGTATGAAAGCTTTGTATTGCCATTTGTCATCTTGCTTTCCTTGCCACTCGGTGTTTTCGGTTCCTTTTTCTTGTTGAAAATCATGGGTCTTTCCAACGATGTATACGCCCAAATTGGGTTGATCATGTTGGTGGGGCTTCTCGGGAAGAACGCGGTACTTATCGTTGAGTTTGCCGTTCAAAAACAGCGGCAGGGGGCTACCATTTTAGAGGCAGCTATCGAAGGAGCTAAAGTTAGATTTAGACCGATTTTGATGACTTCTTTAGCCTTTATAGCTGGGTTAGTGCCTTTGGTGCTCGCTACTGGCGCGGGAGCTATTGGGAACAAAACCATCGGCGGATCTGCTCTAGGAGGAATGGTGTCCGGAACCCTGCTCGGGGTAATTCTCATACCAGGTTTGTACTATTTCTTTGCCCATTTAATCAAAGGAAAGTCATACATCCGCGAGGAATACGATGAGCCTATTTCAGAGGCGTTCATTCGTCAGGATGAAGAGACAAACATGCTGCGCAAGCAGATAAAAAAATTATCTAAACTAGTTAATCGAAATAAAAAAGATGAAAACCAAGATTAAGTTATTCAATAGACACCTCATCGCTTGGGTTTCTCTAGTTGGATTAGGACTCTCCGGTTGTTCCAGTCTTCGTCCGATAGACCATAAAATAGCGGAATTACCCAAAGAGTTTAGCCATAGAGAACCCGCGACAACGAGTTATGAAGTGGTTGGACGGGGATCTTTTTTTAATGATCCCTACCTAAAATCGCTGATTGACCAGGCACTTGCCCATAACCAAGAACTTAAAATTATGGAGCAGCGCCTCGCTCAATCTAAGGCTGAGGTCAAGGCTAGAAAGGGTGAGTATTTGCCTTCAGTTGGCTTGATCGCTTCTGGCGATTCTGAAAAGGTGGGCGAATATACCCGTAATGGTGCTGTGGAGCAACAACTTTCCCTTCACGATGAAGAATTTCCGGAACCATTAAAAAATATGCGTGTTGGATTAAGCGCTAGTTGGGAGTTGGACGTTTGGAAGAAGCTGAGAAACAAGAAGAAATCAGCCTATCACGAGTATTT
>DFSJ01000043.1:0-765 GCA_002378585.1 Flavobacteriaceae bacterium UBA3440
GCATCAATCGCAACAACAACACATTGACTGCCAAATGCTTGTGCCAAATCATTGATTAATTTTGGATTTCTTACCGCAGAAGAATTGATTGAAATTTTATCTGCTCCATTTTTTAGCAACTTTTCTACATCGAATACCGACCTGATTCCACCTCCTACGGTAAAAGGAATATCGATGGCTTTGGAAACCTCCAAAACCAAGGAGGCCATGGTTTCTCTGGCATCCTCTGTAGCGGTAATATCTAAAAAAACTAATTCATCGGCTCCTTGGACAGCGTATTGAGCAGCCAAAGCTACTGGATCACCGGCGTCTTGTAGGTCCTGAAAATTTACCCCCTTAACCGTTCTTCCGTCTTTGATGTCTAAACACGGTATAATTCGTTTACTCAGCATGGTTTTCAAGTGAAAAATGAGACAGATCTTTCATGGATATTTTACCTTCATAGAGCGCTTTTCCAATAATAGCTCCAGAACAGCCGATCGATCTCAAAACGCAAAGATCGTCCATCGTGCTGATACCACCGCTGGCCACAAGGTCCATCGGTTGATTGATGTGCACCGATGAATCGATTAATCGTTCATAGAGTGAAACTGCTGGGCCAGATAACATGCCGTCTTTGGATATATCGGTGCAAACCACCGTTTTTACGCCTTTTTGCAGGTAATCTAACACAAAGGGAAACAAGGAAATTTGCGAGTTTTCCAGCCAACCAGAGACGGCTATTTTTTCATCCAGAGCATCAGCTCCTAGTATTATTCGATCAGC
>DFSJ01000043.1:1100-3023 GCA_002378585.1 Flavobacteriaceae bacterium UBA3440
GTCACTTGTTTTGCTCCGCAGGAAAAGACAATATCCAGGTCTTGGTCTGTTTTTACACCACCGCCGAAATCTACAGAAAGACTGGTTTTTGTGGTGATTCGTTCGAGTACCTTGTGATTGATCACCCGACCAGATTTGGCTCCGTCCAAGTCAACTAGATGTAGGAATTGAATACCGTGATCTTCAAAATATTTGGCTGCGTCCAAAGGATCTTTGTAGTACTCGACCTTAGTGTCGTAATTTCCTTTAGATAGACGCACACAGGCTCCACCAATCAGGTCTATGGCTGGTATTATCCTCATGAGGTTAGACTTAAAAATTGTTGTAGGATTTTTGAGCCTACTTGACTGCTCTTCTCCGGGTGAAATTGAGTCCCCCAAAAATTTTTGCGGTGTAAGGCTGCACTGTAGGGTATCCCGTATTCAGCAACAGCTGCCGTTTGATCGCAAATAGGCGCGTAATAACTGTGTACCATGTACACATAGGGATCTTGAGGTAGCTGGTCAAATAAAGGGGAAGTAAGCGCTGACAAATTATTCCATCCCATTTGGGGCACCTTCAACAAGGTTTTGTCAAACTCGACAACATCAACTTGAAAAATACCCAATCCATCGGTATTGTTTTCTTCAGAATGCCGACACATTAATTGCATACCCAAACATATACCCAGTACGGGTTGTTTTAATTGAGGTATCAGTTCATCTAGGCCTGTTGCCCTGAGCTGGCTCATCGCTGAACCTGCAGCACCCACTCCGGGAAAAATTACGCGATCAGCACTGCTGATCGCTTGTGCATCCTTTGTCAAACGCGCTTGCACACCCAGACGATCAAACGCGTGGATAATACTTTGGATGTTTCCCGCCCCGTAATCAATAATCACTAGGTTCATAGGGTTCCTTTAGTTGAGGGTAAAATCATTCGGTCTGGATCGCGTCGCACAGCCATTTTAATGGCTTTGGCCCAAGCTTTAAATATCGCCTCTATCTTGTGGTGTTCATTTTGCCCCTCGGCTTTGATGTGAAGATTGGCCTTAGCGCCATCGGTAAAGGACTTGAAAAAATGCATAAACATCTCACAAGGCATTTGGCCGATCATTTCTCTTTTGAATTCAGCTTCCCATACCAACCAATTTCTACCGCCAAAATCAATAGCTACTTGGGCCAACACATCGTCCATAGGTAGGCAAAAACCATAGCGTTCAATACCGAGTTTGTTGCCTAGAGCCAGGTGAAAGGCTTCACCCAGCGCAATAGCTGTGTCTTCGATGGTGTGGTGTTCATCCACTTCCAAGTCCCCCACTACTTGAATAGATAAATTCATTTGACCGTGTTTGGCCAATTGATCCAACATATGATCAAAAAAGGCAATACCCGTATGTACGTTTGAAACACCTGTTCCATCGAGATCTAAACTGATGGAAATAGCTGTTTCATTAGTTTTTCTTGTATGGTTAACCCGCCTGGCACCAGCTTGTAGAAAGGCAAATATCTCATTCCAGGACTGGGTACGCAAAGCAATCACTTCTTCAAGTGACGCATTTGGGTCAATTTCAAGATCACCCAAGGTGTTCCCGCAATCGATGTAAATCGCCCGACAACCCAAATTTTTGGCGAGTGCCACATCGGTCATTCGATCACCAATCACATAGGAATTGGATAAATCCCAGGTGCCATCCATATAGTGGGTCAACATACCCACCCCTGGTTTTCTAGTGGGCTTGTTTTCACTGGGTAAACTAGGGTCAATACAAACCTCGTCAAACCGAACGCCAGATCCCAGAAATGTATCGATCACCAGATGCTGAACTGGCCAAAAGTCAGTTTCAGGAAAAGATGAAGTACCCAAGCCGTCTTGGTTAGATACCATGACCAAGGTATACTCATTGAGCTGGGCTATTTTGGACAATCCCGTAATAGCGCCTGG
>DFSJ01000120.1:0-9096 GCA_002378585.1 Flavobacteriaceae bacterium UBA3440
GAGCAGGATGAAAAAAGAGCTATTAACAAGCCTGAAATAAGTGCAATTCGTGGATTCATGTACTTTATTTGTTGGAAAGGTAAGGGCTAGTGCTTAATTGTGCAAATCTACCCATAGGTCCTTTTTTCGATAATCGGAAAATTGGTTGCATGAACGAAAAATCAAGTAACAAATGAGTGTTATAGGTATCCTTGTCGGGTAATCAATTAATCCAAAAACCTATGAAAAAACTGATTGTATCTTCATTGTCCTCTTTGTTATTACTGACCAGCTGTGCGACTATTTTAACCGGATCTTCTCGAAAGGTATTATTGGAAAGCAACCCATCAGGGGCCGTGATTTATGTCAATGGCATGGAACGTGGAACTACCCCTACCCAAATTAAGTTAAAGGCAGATGATCGCTTAGACTTTCGTCTGAGGGATTTTAAAGATAAAGTGGTCGTGGTGGATTCGCGTTTTAATTTGGTGGCCATCATTAACGGAGTTTCTTTGGTAGGTTGGGGCATAGACGCTTTAACCGGATCTTTGCGCCGGGTAAAAACCAAGTATATCAAGGTGGATATGGATGCGCAGTCTCTTGCGGTTCAGGGGTATCTGGAACAAGGGAGGATTTCAAAAGTGGTGATCGATGAAAAGAATCAAGTCATTGAAACCATGATTGTATTGGATTAGTCCAGTTAATTTCCATGGCGGTTTTGGTATATTTGCCGCATGAGTTTATATCCTTTGCGTTTTGCGCCAATTTTTAAGTACCGTATTTGGGGTGGAGAAAAACTGCGCCAGCATTTATCTAAACAGTGCACAGGTGATTCAATTGGAGAATCTTGGGAAATTTCAGATGTACCTGGAGATGAAACCTTAGTCGCTGAAGGACCTCTTCAAGGAACCTCATTGCGCCAGTTGATTGCTGAGTTTGGAGCTGATTTAATGGGGCAATCTGTCATTGATCGGTTTGGTGGGGAGTTTCCTCTATTGATAAAATTTATAGACGCTCGGACGCCTTTATCGATCCAGGTACACCCTTCTGATGAAGTGGCCAAAGCTAAGCATCAATCCTTCGGAAAAAACGAAATGTGGTATGTGATGCAGGCGGATGCTGAAGCCTCATTGTTGGTTGGATTTGATGAGTCATTAACCCCTGCTGAGTTTGAAAAACGGATCACAACTAATCAAGTGCTCGAGGTGATGCACAGTGAAACAGTAGTAGAGGGAGATACGTTCTATATTCCTACAGGTAGAGTACATGCCATAGGAGCTGGTGTTCTGTTGGCGGAAATTCAACAAACCTCTGACATCACATACCGTATTTATGACTATGATCGCGTGGACCCAGCTACTGGAACAAAACGGGAACTTCACATCGACCAAGCGTTGGAAGTGATTGATTTTAAGGTCCATGAACAGTATAAAACAGCCTATTCAACCGCAGTAAATCAAAACACCCTTCTGGTCAAAAGCCCTTACTTTGAAACCTTTATGTGGTCGGTTTCTGGAACAGTTGCTTTAGATCTAACCCAGAGAGATTCATTTACCCTTTTGATCGGCGTTGGCGGTGAGGCCAGCGTGCATACCGCTAGTGGAGTTTATTCCATCAATTGCGGAGAAACTCTTTTAATACCGGCAGTTATCGATCAAGTTCAATTGGTTGGGGACCAAGCAAAGGTGCTTTCTGTGGGGGTATAGCAGTGACAAACCAAGCAAGGTCTTTAATCGTTTTTGCTTTAGCTTCCCAGAGAAATGCGCCTAGGGATAACCGATTTATCTGGGCATCTATGTAGCTATTCTCTCTTGTGTTGACCAAAAACAGAGAACTTTCACCATAGGACCATTTGGTCTGTTCAGCGTTCAACAGGGTTTTATAGTCCTCTGCTATGGCTTGGTTTAGCTCAAATTGCGTTTCTAGAGAGGCAACTTGCTGAATCTGACCGGTAATTTCATTAGTCCATTCTTGTTGTGTATACGCGAGATTCCACTGCTGCTGCTCAATTTTCGCTTGAATGGATTGTATGCCACCTCTTTCTTTTCGCCACAACAAAGGAATCTGAACAGTCAAGCCGGCTACCTGATTGTTGTTGTCCATCCAGTTTTGAGGAACAACAGCTTCTGTGGATAATCTTTGGTAATTAAAATTCACTTGAGGTTTAATCGCATCCCGAAGTAGTTTTCTATCTACTTGGCTTTCAGCAATTTTAGCTCTTAAATAATCCATTTTGGGATGATTGAGCACGGTCTGGGCTACATCGATACCCTCAATCACCAACCAACGCTCCAACACTTCATCCAAGCTGTCTTCCGGGATAAGTTCAGGGGCTAAAACCAAGGGGCGCCCTTGTTCATCCCATAAAAAATTGGACACCTCCAAGGTCTTTTTGATCAGCTCTATTTTTGCTTGTTCTCTCTGGAGATTTCTGTTTTGCACCACGATAGAGGCCTCTAACCGTTCAATTTCAGGTTTATCCCCTTGAAGCACTTGTTGTTGAACACCCGCTAGGCGAAGTTCCGCATTGGCTTGCATTTGATCGTAGAGATTTAGTTTTTGATGTGCTGCAATCCAATTTCCATAGGCCTGACTCGCCCGAAAAAGCAATTCGTTATAGGCAAGTACCTGTTCGGCTTGTGTTTGTGTTTGGGCAATTTTTGCTTTTTTGAGTTCAGCCATTCGCTCATTGATCCAAAATCCAGCACCCAGAGGGATGCTGATTCCTGCGTAATAAAGTCCTTGATCTGGTGTTTTTTGTGATGGATCAACGTTTGTCCCAGTAATCTGATCACGCCCCGCAGTGAGCTCAATACCGAACCACGTAGGTACGGTCAGGTAACTGCTTTGGGCCTCGTAATAAGAAACGCCACTTAATGTTTTACCACCGTCTTTCCAACCAACTTTTGGATCAAATGCTCCACGTGCTTTAAGAATGGCTGCTTGAGCAATCTTATTGTCCAGGCGCACTTGCTGGGCTATGGGGTGGTTGCTGAGCACTAGATCGAAATACTGAGCAACCGTCATAACTTGGCTGTTTTCTGAGCCGGGTAACTGTGCCGATAAGGGGAGACATATCGCCAACCACATCCATAAAGCAATCAGTTTATTTTTTCTGATCATTTTCTTTCAGGTTAGGTTGGTAATAGTTGGGGGGGAATCCGTTCAAGTTTCTCCACAGCTCAAACCAAATGGGCACATCATCCAGTAATGCCAATGTTTGCGCTCCTGAACCTACCCGCACTTCAGGCCAATCCTGATCTGGATCATCGGGAGCAATCAGCAAACGATACATGCCATTGGCGCTAATGTTGTTTTCAATGGCCACTACTTTACCTCCAAAAGTTCCGTAAGAAATCCCTGGCCAGCCGCTAAATACGACCGTAGGCCATCCGTCAAATAAGATCTGTACGTGTGTGCCGATGCGCACAAGGGGGATATCTATGGGGCGGATGTATGTCTCTACAGCTAGGTCTACCAGCTCGGGTAAAATAGTAGCTACCTCCTCTCCTTCTTTTAGGGTTTCTCCAATACCTGCAGGGGCAATTTTATTGATGTAACCATCCCTTGGTGCAAGCACATAGCGCAGGTCTTTACGAGTTTGATAGTTCGACATCTGATTTTGCAACTTGTAGACATCTGCTTCTGATTCAGACCTGTCACTACGGGCGCTCATCTGCTCACTTTCTGCTTTAGCGATTTTCTCACCGTACTCAGCCGCCAATCTCACCAAGTCTACTCGGGCATTGATGATGCTGTTTTTGCTGCTTAACCATTTGTTTTCCTGTGCAATTGTTTTGGCCTGTGCTGATTGAAACTTCAACTTTTTGTCTTCTACATCGGTAACCGCCTTGAGTCCTTGGTCAAATAAATTTTGGGTTCGGTCCAACTGTGTTTGCGCAATATTGCGTTCTAATTTGGCAGCTATGAGTTCAATACTATCGCTTTGAGCGCTGAGTTGTGCCTGAATTAATTTGTTTTGCGCCTGTTCTTTTTTCAGCGCCAACTCTTGAATCAAGGCAGATTTTTGATTGGCGAGCGCACTTACTTTGGCCTGGTAGGCGACTACTTTTTCATTTTTTGCATCTACCTGCCCTTGGGTACGCTCAATCAACGCTAGGTCAAAATAATCATCCTTAACCTCAGACATATACAGTATGGTATCTCCTTTTTCCACTCGATCCCCTTCACGCACATACCAGCGCTCTATACGTCCTGCAATAACAGTTTGAATTTGTTGTGGTCTTTGGTCAGGAGTTAGCGTAGTCACGGCCCCTTTGCCCCGTATGTTTTGCGTCCAAGGAAGAAACAACAGAATCAAGATAAACACACTAAAACCTTTGAGCAATCGCGAAAATATTTTAAATCGTTCGGTGTCCTCCAGGCGTCTAAAAGAGCTAAACCCTTTCAGGTTTACTTTGTTTTTGAGAGAATTATTTGAAATTTCTAACATAACTCGTTCCGCTATTGTTCTTCATTAATGGTGCCTGCCTCAATGTGCCAAACCTTGTCCCACAATCCTTTTTCGGGTTTGTTTTGACCCACCATAAGCAAGGTCCACGGCGCCTCTTTACGGGTTAAAAATGCTTTAAAGTAGGCGGCTTCTTCTTTCTGGAATACCTCTAAAAAGTGCTCCAACACCAATATTTTTGGTTTTTTGACCAACGCTCTGGCCAATAGTATCTTCCGCACCACCGATCCAGGCATTTGAAGGCCTTCTGATTGAAGCGGTGTTTCCAATCCGTTGGGCCATTGATTCACCAAATCGGATAGGTGGCAGTCTGTAATCACATCCCAAATGTGCTCCTCAGAAATATCTGGATGCATCATACTTATATTTTCTCGGAGTGTCCCTTCAAATAGTGTTTCTCTGGCCAATACTTTTCCTATTCCTTGATGGTATTGCGATCGTGGTATGGACTCTAAGTGCCTGTCCTGCAAGGATATATGACCTTCTTGTGGATTGATAATCCCAAGAAGTAGTTGAATTAAGGTGGATTTGCCTGAACCATGTGCCCCGTACAGGTAGTATTTATCTCCCGGCTCCAGGATAAAGTTGATGTTGCTGAGCAATCTGTTTTCCGTAAACCCAAAGCCAATATTATGCGCTTCAAGCTGCCAAGTCGTTCCCAGTTCCTTTTCCGACAATGATTGCTCTTCCATATCTTCCAATTCAATATCATTGATTTGGGCCAGCTTCTCGATCGAGGTCAATACATCGTAAAAGGTCTCTAATCCCAAGATGAGTTTTTCCACTGAGTTGATCATCAACAGTATAATGATCTCTGCAGCAACAAATTGACCAATATTCATCTGTTGATTGATCACCAACGTACCCCCGATAAACAGTAAAGCCGCTGTGACCAAAGCTTTAAAACCAATCATCTTTAAGTATTGACGCACCAACACCTTGAAATGTTTTTCACGAGCATCTAGATAGCTGCCTATCAATACGTTGCTTTTATCCATGGCCCAGGTAGTCTTCCCGGATAGTTTAAAAGACAGTAGTGAACGAGCGATGTCTTGAATCCAATGAACAACTTTATACTTGTATTTTGATTCCAATAGACTGGTTTCTAGTCCTTTTGGTATGGAGTATTTAAATATGACCACCACCAGCGTGAGCAAAACAACCCCGTAGGCGATAAAAAATGGATGGTACAGGGAAAGCAGGATCAAACCAAATATAATTTGAAGCAATGCGGCACTGAAGTCAATCAATATTTTTGTGACCCCTTTTTGTATGGTCAGGGTTTCAAAAAAACGATTGGCCAGTTCTGGCGCATAGCGACCTTGAAGTGCACTCCACTTCATTTTAGGAAATCTATAAGCGAGGTCAAAGGAGGTGCGCGTAAATATTTTTTGTTGCAGGTCTTCAGTAATGCGCAACTGCATCAATTGGAGTAACCCAACAAAAATTACCCCCAACACCACTAAAATCCCCAGTAAAATCCATGAGGTGCTGTAGTCACCCATTTGAATAAAATTGACAATAGCCTGAATTCCCAAGGGAAGTGAAAGGTTGACCACACCGGCAAATAACGCGTAGTAAATAATTTGGGCGATGGTTTTTCGTTCTAAAGTAAGCAGCCTAAAAAACCGCTTTAGAATGGGTAATGGCTCGTTGTTTGACATTTTATCCATGATTGCACTACAAATTTAATAGTATTACTATCAATAATAGATAGTTTTAGTATTAATTTAACTCTTTTTCATTCGAATATTTCTAATAATCATTCAAAAATTGGATCCATCCATGTGGCCAGAAGTATATACTGACCACAAAGCTCGGCCCAATGCACGCATAAACGGTAGGCCTAGCTCCTCGTATTCGTAGTGATCATCATTAAAAATACCGTTTTCATTAACCAGGAGACTAACGGCCATAATACCCTGGTGATCACCTTCTTTGATGTAGGCAATATCGGTGAGTGTTCCGTATGCTTGCCCTATTTTGTTGTAGATCCTAATTTTTGGACTCATCTTTCCTTTGAGGTCACCGTACAGGAGAAATTTGTTGTAGCTGTCCCAGTATCCAAGCTCTTCTGTATATCTGGGGTCGTCAGATTCCAAGGTGTTGCGTCCCATCCAATACAACAAGGTATCCGCATCAGCTCGATTAAGTCTCCAACGTTGTGCCTCCGTAAATTCTTCAAACCAGACCAATCTTTTTAACATGCCTGCTAGGTCTTCGAGGGGGATGTGGTTCTTATAGGTGAAATCCATGGGTTGTTGAATCAACGAATCGCCCAACACGAATCCTTTTCCTTTGTGCAGTCCTTGAATAGGCTCATTTTTAATTGGTTTTTTGGCTTGAATAGAGGGTTGGTGATACACCAACTGTCCTTGATCAAAAAATTTATATTCCCAGGTGTTCTCGTTATCGGCACCCGTTAAAAATTTGTGGTGTATGAGCGTATTGGTTAAATCCATTTCATGGAGCCGCTGATTGATCTGATCCCTACCTAGAAAGTCAAACAGATAATTATAGGCATCGTTATCACTGACTAGAAAAATTTCCTGAATCAGGTTGAGCACAGTTTTTTGCTCTGCGATGAGTTGATTGTTTTTTGGGTCAATCACCTGAAAAGGGGTGTGTTCGTCCAATGAATACCCTTCTGCCTGAAGCCGACGAATTTTTTCTAGGGCCATAATGGCAATCGGCAATTTCGCCGTACTGGCCGGATAAAAGTAGGTTTGGGGATCAGCCTGAAAGGTAGCTGTGTCAAAAGTGGGTAGTCCATCAGCGGACACGTGTACTTCAGACCAATATACCTGTAATTCATGGGGAGAATTTGGGTCGGTAAATCGTCTGATCAGGGTGTCTTCACTTTGAAGCACTTGAGTCAAATTTTGTTGGGCGGTGCGGGTTTGGCCCAAAGCGCCCCATGAAATTAAGCCAAAATAAAGGACCCCAATAAATCTGTGGTTCATACTAAAATTATTATTCATGTTGAAAATAGTCATTAGCACTGACTTATTCGCTTAGGACAAACACAACTTTTTATATATTTAAACAAACGTTTTGTTATGAAATACAACTTATTGATTGCTTCGGGCTTATTGGCCCTTTCCTGCGGAAAAAAAGCAGAACCCACTGCGCCAGAAACTTTGGAAGAAATGGCGCAACGCATTCACCGAGAGGCGATTACTATAGATACACACGACGACATCAATGTCGCCAATTTTACCGATTCGATCAATTATACCCAACGCTTGGAAACCCAAGTCAATCTACCTAAAATGGACGAGGGTGGTTTGGATGTTGCCTGGTTGATTGTCTATACCGGCCAGGGGGAACTTACCCCCGAGGGATACGCGTCAGGTGCTGAAAATGCGCAGGCCAAATTCGAGGCAATCCACCGTCTGTGCACGGAGTATGCCCCAGAACAAATAGGACTAGCGACCACATCGGCTGAGGTGCGTGCGTTGCATCAAGCCGGCAAAAAAGCGGCTATGATCGGCGTGGAAAATGCCTATCCTATGGGTGAGGATTTAGGGAATTTTGAAAAATACAGAGACTTAGGCGCCCGTTATGTGTCCTTATCCCACAACGGACACAGTCAGTTTTCAGACTCGAACACCGGGGAGCAAGACGGATGGATGCACCAAGGGTTGAGCGAACTAGGTAAACAGGCAGTGGTGGAAATGAATCGATTGGGATTGATGATCGATGTGTCACACCCATCAAAAGAAGCGATGCGTCAAATGATTCAACTCAGCAAGGCACCCATCATCGCTTCACATTCGTCGGCACGGGCGTTATGCGATCATTCCAGAAATTTAGACGACGAACAGTTGATGTGGTTAAAAGAAAATGGTGGGGTGGTGCAGACCGTAGCTTTTTCCAGTTATGTAAATACCGAAAAGCACGAGGCACGCAATGCGTACATGCAACAAATCAGAAAGCAAATTGCCGATCAAAAAGGGTACAAGTGGTACGAGCGCAGTCAATTGCGCGAATTGACTCAGGAACAAAGAGAGGCGTTTATGGCTTATTATCCCGAAGTAGCTGCAGAGGCTGATAAAATAGCTCAGTCCGATCCACAAGCGCCAACGGGGGTTACTGTGGCCGATTTTGTGGATCATATCGATTATATGGTCAAGTTAATCGGGATCGACCACGTGGGTATTTCCTCTGACTTTGATGGTGGAGGTGGAGTCCAAGGCTGGAACGATGCTTCACAGACCTACAATGTCACCCTTGAATTGGTTAAAAGGGGGTATACACAAGAGCAGATCAACAAACTTTGGGGCGAAAATCTACTCAGAGTATTGGATGAAGTACAAGCGGTAAGCGCCAACTGGGGTAGCTAATGGTAGGATGATGAAAAGTCTATTCGTCTCATTAAGTTGGATTTTTTGCCTGAGTATTTGGGGCCAATCCCCCTTGGGTGCCTGGCAGGCCCAGTCCCAAGACCCTGAATTAGGCGCTTTGCACGTGGTTTCCATCGTTTCCTCTTCTCACCAAGTCATCACCTGGTACCGACAAGAGAATGGTGCTTTCGTGAGGACTATGGGAGGATCATGGGAGTTGATGGACGATCGATGGACCCTCACGGTTGAGTTTGATTCAACTCAGAGTGATTTGGTGGGTAGTACTCAAGAGTATACCGT
>DFSJ01000120.1:9437-11110 GCA_002378585.1 Flavobacteriaceae bacterium UBA3440
CGGGCAGAAAACAAGACGGCCAAATCAGCACAAGATCGACCAATGGCCCTCGCAAGACCATGAAAATCCTTTCCGGTACTCGCTTTCAGTGGATTGCGTACAACACTGAAACCAAGTCATTTATGGGCTCCGGCGGCGGAACATATACCACAGAAAACGGCCAATACACGGAACACATCGAGTTCTTTTCCAGGGACCAAACCCGGGTAGGGGCTACCTTGCCTTTTGATTTCACCTTGGTTGATGGCGCATGGCACCACTCAGGCATGAGCAGTCAAGGAGCGCCGATCTATGAAGTCTGGACTCAGCGATATTAAATAATAGTGTTTTTTTTGTTGGTCAGGCAAACATACCGTTGTGCCCGATGTGTCATATCACTTCATTTTTTTGTATTTTTAGTAGATACTTAAACTTGAATTCATGAAATCCATCAAATTGTTGGTGGCGCTTTGCGCTACCGCCTGGGCTTGGGCCCAACCACCGGTTACTGAACCGCTTACCTTGGATTATTACCTCCCCAAAAACACCACGTACAATCCCAGCATTCCCACCCCAAAGCAGATTATTGGCCATGAGGTAGGTGAATGGCATGTTACGCACGACAAACTGGTTCAATACGCGGCTGCTGTTGCGGCTCTTTCTGATCGGGTTCATTTGGAAAATAGGGGAGTAACTTATGAAGGAAGGCCGCTTTTGCTGTTGACGATCACCAGTCCAGAGAATTATAAAAACTTAGAAAAAATAAAGGCAGATCACATGGCTTTAACCGAGCTAGGTGCTGCTTCTTTGGATACGCAAAACATGCCTTTGGTGCTTTATCAAGGGTTTTCAATCCACGGAAATGAGGCCAGCGGGTCTAACGCGGGTCTAGCCTATCTGTATTATTTAGCGGCTGCTCAAGGTCCAGAGATAGAAAAAGCGTTGAGCCAAACAGTCATATTGATGGATCCTTCTTTTAATCCGGATGGATTGCAGCGATTTGCCTACTGGGCCAACACCAACAAAAGCAACAACCTTAATCCAGACCCCAATGAACGCGAGTATCACGAGGTTTGGCCTGGTGGAAGAACCAATCATTACTGGTTTGATTTAAACAGGGATTGGCTGCCTACGCAATTACCTGAAAGTCAAGCCCGTTTAGTGACGTTTCACCAGTGGTTGCCCAATATTTTAACGGACCACCATGAGATGGGAACCAACTCTACGTTCTTTTTTCAACCCGGAGAGCCTAAACGAGTTCACCCGTTAACCCCAAAATTAAATCAAGAGCTCACCGCTGAAATCGGCACCTACCACGCCAAGGCATTTGATCAAATAGGCTCCTTGTACTATTCAGAGGAGAATTACGACGATTATTATTACGGCAAAGGATCTACGTTTCCTGACTTAAACGGAAGTGTCGGTATCCTATTTGAACAAGGAAGTTCCAGAGGGCACGTACAGGAAAGCGATAACGGACTGCTCACTTTTGCGTTTACGGTGCGCAACCAAATGACTGCAGCCCTTTCAACGCTTGAGGCAGCACAAGCCATGCGTGTTAAAATGCTCAACTATCAAAGAGATTTTTACGCTCAGTCTTGGGCGATGGCTCGGGCGGAAAAAACGAATGCATGGGTGATTGGCCAGGAAAAAGATGTCGCCAAAACCACGGAAATGGTGCGTATGATGCAACG
>DFSJ01000120.1:11484-11885 GCA_002378585.1 Flavobacteriaceae bacterium UBA3440
ATGTTTGAACGCAGATTGCAGTTTACCGACAGTTTGTTTTACGATATTTCTGCTTGGACCTACCCACTAGCTTATGGAGTACCTCATGCAAAAACTACCACAGCAGCTGCAGGGCCAGTATTGGCCTCTTTGGATCACCAAACAGGTGGAGTGCGCGGAACTGGGAAGTACGCCTATGTGTTTGAGTGGCATGAGTACTACACGCCCAAGTTGTTGCAGGAATTGCTCTCCCAAGGAATTCGCGCTAAAGTGGCGATGAAACCATTTACCCTGGAGGGCAAAAAATACGATTACGGAACCATCATGATTCCGACTCAGAACCAAACGGTGGATGCGGCATCCATGCGCCAGGCGATTGATCGCGCGGCACAAAGCGCACATGTCTACGTAGATGCTGTGGG
>DFSJ01000120.1:12237-13021 GCA_002378585.1 Flavobacteriaceae bacterium UBA3440
GGTATGTTTGTCGGTCAGGGAATTGCGGCCAGTGATGCGGGTGAGATCTGGCATCTTTTTGACCAGCGCTATGACATCACCCTGACTAAAATAGATGTCTCCTACGCGTCCCGAACTGATTTATCCAGGTATACTACCTTGATTTTGCCTTCTACCTATGGCAATGCCATCGATAAAGCGACCCTGGAAAACCTTAAAGAGTGGGTACAAGAAGGAGGTAAGCTGATCGGGTATAAAAATGCAGTTACTTGGATGGAGCGCAATGGATTGTTGAAAGCCGAGTTTGTGCAGCCTGAAATGAGGGCCAAAAATATTGCTTTCGACCAGAAAGAAAACTTCTATGGAGCTCAGGAAACTGGAGGAGCTATTTTTGAGGCCAAAGTGGACTTAAGCCACCCGATAAACTTTGGATACACCCAAAATAAATTGGCGCTGTTTCGGGACACCAACATCTATATGAAGGCGGATGCCGATAGTTTTAACAACCCGATTCAGTACACCCAAAACCCGTTGATCTCTGGATACCATTCAAAAATCAATGCGAAGCTGATCCCCAATACCGTGCCCTTTAAGGTGCAAAGAATGGGCAGTGGACGGGTGATTGCCTTTACCGACAACACCAACTTTAGGGCTTTCTGGTATGGAACCAATAAGCTGTTGGCCAATGCCTTGTTCTTCGGTCATTCTATGTAAATAAATTATATTCTAATGCAAAAAGGGCGTCAGCTTTTCTTCGACCCCTTTTTTTTTTTTTTTTTTTTTGATTTTTTTTATCACAGTGACT
>DFSJ01000090.1:0-457 GCA_002378585.1 Flavobacteriaceae bacterium UBA3440
CGCAAATAATTCAAGCTTTTGTCTTGAGCAAACGACATGGTGGTATCCACATGCGTCGTGTCCCGTCGAGCACTGATGATTTTATAGTCTTTAATGGTCAGGTACACTGTGTCTTTAGTCTGCATTTTTTGGTCCAAACGCGCGACAAGCTGTTTTAGCGAATCTGCCGTTTTTGGTGCACCCGAAGAACCCTGGGGTTTAATTTCAGGATCTTGGGCCAGTAGCAACCCTGTGTAGAGACACCAACCAAAAAAAAGAATCAGTCGCATAATTCACAATGAGGACCCAAAGGTAGCGATTTGAAAAAATCAAAGCTGTCAAAAATAAACCTACTTTTATGGCCATTACCGATGAGACTACTTCACTCCACAGAATCAGGATTAGTCGCCGGCACAGATGAAGCAGGCCGGGGATCTTTGGCTGGACCTGTAACAGCAGCCGCTGTACTGTGGCCCAA
>DFSJ01000090.1:783-3366 GCA_002378585.1 Flavobacteriaceae bacterium UBA3440
ATTGGCCCCATGGATTAAAGAACATGCGATCTCTTGGGGAATTTCATTCGTTTCTGCTCGTGAAATAGATCAAATCAACATCCTGCAAGCATCGATTAAAGCCATGCATCTGAGTTTAGACCAATTGGTCCCCTCCCCGAATTTTGTATTGGTCGACGGAAACCGATTTAAGCCCTGGAAAGAAGTTCCTTATCGATGTGAAATTAAAGGGGACGGTCGCTTTTGGGCAATCGCTGCAGCATCCGTATTGGCCAAGACTGAGCGTGATGCCTATATGGAAGAAATTCACCACCTACACCCAGAGTACGGTTGGAAACAAAATAAAGGATACGGCACCAAAGCACACAGGGATGCGATGGCCATCCACGGACAAAGTCCACACCACAGATTGAGTTTTAAACTAAAATCAGAACAATTATCTATTTCTTTTGACAATGATGAATCAAATTAAACGACTATTTATCGGTACGGCCCTTTTATCCCTAGTGATTGCCTGTCAAAAAAAGGAGGTAGAGCCCATATATGAAGAGGACCCATTGGCCCAGCATCTTCCTTTAAATTACGACTTCTTGATACAGGTAAATCACCCGGAGTCCCTTCAGGAGCTCTTGACCCAACTCGCCACAACAATACCCGAAAAAAGACAGGCTGAGCTTTGGGGCCAATGGCAATTATTGCTCAAATCAAACCTGCCCGCGCACAGCTGGATCGGATTTTCAGACATCGGTAAAGACCAACTGGATTTCATATTGATCAGTCAAACACCCCTAGCACATTCCATGAGTCCAGGCGAGTCATTGAATTATCAGGATGTAGTCATTTCCTCTTGGGAAGGTCTGGAATACCCCTATTTCAGCGCAACCTGGTCAGGCGTTTCATTGATGAGTTCTTCTAAATTGATGATTGAAAACGCTATAAGGCAGAAAAAAGTGGTGCGAAATATTGACCAAAATCTTTGGGTAGACATTCTTGAAAACCAAAACAGGCTGGTCGCCGCTATCGATCAAAACGCCTGGGCTACCGATATGCTGCCCTTACACATCGGAGGGAGTCGCACGCATAGATGGGGCACATGGAGTTCGAGCGGGGTTTCTAAAGACTCCACCGGTTGGTCCTTGGCAGGAATCACCGCAGCTAAAGACAGTATTGACGACCAGTTGATTAATTTGTGGAGTGAACAAAAACCGACACAAACAAAATTAATGCCTTGGATACCCTCTACAGCCCAAGGGATTTGGAGATTCGGGATCAGCGACGAAAACGCATTTCAAAAAAGACAGGAGCGATGGTCCAAAATCAAATGGCCCAAGACGCGCTTAACGCCTACTCCTAGTGAACTATCGCTGGTATACATGGCTACTGACACCTTATATTATATGTATCTTGAAGATGAGGTCAACACAGAGGCATGGGCCAAGCTTCAGAAGCCCTACAAATCCTATCCGATTTGGCACACCCAACTCGGTAAAGAACTCATGTCCCCGTGGATGCCGATAATGGCTGGGCCTCAAGAGTTTTATGCGACCCAGATCGACGAGGTTTGGATTTTTTCCCGAAGAAGATCAGCTCTATCCTTACTAATCGACCATTGGGAGGTTGGCGCCACCTTAAACAATTCTGCTGTAGAGGAATCCTATCGATATGCCTTAGAAGAAAAATCAAATATATCCTACTACGGTTCCGCTTTGAAAGGACTTTACCCAGAGACCGCCCAAGGAGTAAGCTCAGGAAAAATAGCCGCGTATTGGGCGTTTAATTCAACCGGGTATTGGCAACACCAAGTACACTGGGATCCTGCACCAAAAAACAACCCATCGGGCATTGAAGTACAACCTCTTTTCCAGTGGAAAGCCGATGTTATTCATGGTCCAAAATTAACCTGGCTGATCGATCCAAGGGGTAACCCTTGGCTGATTGCTCAAAATAAAACAGGTGTTACCCAGTGCATGGACGTATCTGGCGGGTTGCAATGGGAGGCTGATTTAGCCCCTGATTCAAAAGCGATTGCTGCGATTGACCTATATGAAAATGGTCGGGTACAGTGGTTGTTTGAACACGAGAAAAAAAGAAGATTACTCGATAAAACTGGTCAGGATGTACGTATTATATGGGAACAGGAACGCATAGACAAACAACTCAGTCAAGGGGAAGTGCTCGTGAAAAAATGGGGGAAAAACGATAATGATGCGAAAAATGCCCTAAAATCCTTACCTAAATCGTGGAGCAAAGAGCCTGTAAACCTGGTATACTGGCCTGAACAAAAAGCGTGGATTGGACTCAGGGAATTCCCCAAAGACACGTGGACAGCCTATAAAATAGAACCTAAAAGCAGATAACTATGAGTTTGTGGCGCGTCATTCTTGCTGTTATATTTCCCCCTCTTTCGGTTATTGGAAGGGGTTGTGGATCTATGATTATTGTGTTTCTTTTGACCTTAGCAGGTTGGGTACCCGGTGTGATTGCTGCTTTAATCATCTTAAACAAACCAAAATAATTATTCACCATCTAGTTTGTACCTTTGGGCATGCGTGAGAAGATTCAATTAAAAGACTTAGGTCTAGTCGACTATAAAGCAGCTTGGGA
>DFSJ01000090.1:3720-4619 GCA_002378585.1 Flavobacteriaceae bacterium UBA3440
CCCAGTCCACACCAACTACTGATGGTGGAACACCCCCATGTATACACCTTGGGTAAAAGTGGAAAAATAGATCACCTATTGGTGTCTGAAGAAGCTTTGGCCGCCAAAGGAGCTACCTTCTATAAAATCAATCGAGGAGGCGACATCACCTATCACGGGCCAGGACAGTTGGTGGTTTACCCTATTTTAGATTTGGAATCGTTTTTTAAAGACATCCATAAATACCTGCGGCTCCTAGAGGAAGCGGTCATACGCACCCTAAAAGAACACGGCATTGAATCTATGCGATCCCCTGGTGAGACAGGTGTTTGGTTGGATGTGGGCACCCCTTTTGCGCGAAAAATATGCGCTATGGGCGTGCGGGCTAGCCGCTGGGTGACGATGCACGGATTGGCGCTAAACATAGACCCGGATATGGGGTATTTTGACCTGATGATCCCTTGTGGCATCAAGGACAAATCGGTGACTTCAATGAGGTTAGAAACCAGAAAACCCGTAAATACTCAACTGGTTAAAGAGCAGCTGATCCGACATATATCCGATTTATTCGAGGCGGATATTTTCGTGGCAGATTAATCGTTTAGGTTTACCCAAAGAGTTTCCCCTTGCTTCTCTACCTGACAAAGACCTAGCTTAGTCAGCCCTTTAATGGCTTTATCCCATGCTTTGTTGGATAGTTGAGCTTGGTTTTTTAAGTCCTCCAACAATATTTGTTTATGTTTAGCTAGAATATCCATCAAGGATTTTTCCCCCTCGGAAAGCTCAACAGCTTTGCGTTCAGGCCTCATTTGAGGGAAGAACAACACTTCCTGAATCGATGCATTATTGGTCATCAACATCACCAAACGATCGATACCGATCCCAATACCAGAGGTCGGAGGCATTCCGTATTCCAATGC
>DFSJ01000100.1:0-3391 GCA_002378585.1 Flavobacteriaceae bacterium UBA3440
ATCACAGGAACACTGCTCTGGGTAGGGCAGGGAAAACTAGATTTAGCCGGTTTTCAGGAGGTATTAGACCGTAAAAATCGGTCACTAGCTGGTCCTTCAGTCCCCGCAAAAGGCCTATATTTGACTCAGGTATTATATCCCTATCTCCCCCCTACAAACCGATGAGCGAAGTAAAAGGAAATCCATTTGACAAAACCTTATTAACCAAACTATTGGCCTACTCAAAGCCCTATAAATGGGTGTTGGCGATGGTGACTCTTACCGCTATTTCCCTTTCTGCTTTTGCCGTTTATCGCCCCATGTTAGTCGGTCGCATTGTCGATCAGGCGATTAAACCAAAAAATCCTGAAGAATTATTGTACACGATACTGTTGGTTTTAGGCGTGCTAATCCTTGAGGTGGTCAGTCAGCTTTCATTCAACTATCTGGCCAATTATCTGGGAGAATCGGTCATCAAAGACATCCGTGTAAAATTATTTAAACACATGGTGCGTTTTAAAATGACGTACTTTGATAGCTCCTCTATCGGCGTTTTGGTCACTCGAGCTGTAGCGGACATGCAACGCATCGGTGAGATTTTTAGCCAAGGTTTGTTCATGATTGTATCTGATGTGCTCAAAATGAGTGTCGTCGCCCTGGTTATGCTGGCGGTTAACTGGAAACTGTCCCTTATTGTGTTTGGGATACTGCCGATATTATTGTATGCTACTCGCTTGTTTCAAAAGGCGATGAAAACAGCATTTATTGAGGTAAGGACTCAAGTAGCTGCGCTAAATTCCTTTGTACAAGAACGGGTTTCTGGAATTAAAATCGTACAGCTTTTTGGACGAGAAACTCAAGAGGAAGCCTCGTTTGACGTATTAAATAAAAAACACCAAGATGCGTGGATCAAAACAGTTTGGTACAACTCTGTGTTTTTTCCAGTGGCTGAGATCGTATCCTCGATAACTATTGGATTAATTGTTTGGTTTGGGGCCATGCAAAATTTAGGGGTGGTCGACCGCTCTGAATACGGAACCATTTTCAGTTTTATTCTGCTCTCTGAAATGCTTTTCAGACCACTCAGGCAAATAGCCGATAAATTCAACACCCTACAAATGGGCATGGTAGCCGCCGATCGCGTGTTTAAAATCTTGGATGCTGATCACGAAGTTGAATTGGACGGAAAAGTGAAACGTTTTCCTCTGCAAGGAAAAATTGTGTTTGATCAGGTAGTATTTGGATATAAACCCGATCAAGATGTATTGCACGGAATATCATTCACTGCGGAACCGGGACAAACCATTGCCATAGTAGGTGCCACAGGCGCTGGAAAATCAACCATCATCAACTTGATCAATCGATTTTACCGGATTAAATCCGGTCATATTTACATCGATGACGTCGATATACACGACTTTGAACTCAACAGTCTGCGCTCAAATATGGCCGTGGTATTACAAGATGTATTCTTGTTTGCCGATACCATCGAAAATAACATCACCCTAAAAAACAAACAAATCACCTTAGCCGAAATAGAAACGGCTGCTAAAGCCATTGGGGTTCATGATTTTTTCATGAAGCTCCCAGGTGGGTACCAATTCAATGTAAAAGAGCGCGGGGGCATGCTCTCCTCAGGTCAAAGACAACTACTGGCATTTTTGCGGGCCTACGTGACCAATCCGAGCATACTCATTCTAGATGAAGCCACTGCTTCTATTGATGGTTACTCGGAGAAATTGATTCAGGAGGCCACATTAAAAATCACCCAAGGAAGAACTTCTATAGTCATTGCGCACAGGCTAGCCACCATTCAAAATGCAGACAAGATATTGGTCATGGATCAAGGGAAAATTGTAGAAATGGGCACACATGACAGCCTTATTGCCCAAGGAGGATATTACACCCAATTATATGAAGCACAGTTTACTGAAGCTTAATTTTTGGACATAAAAAAACCCGAAGTTTCCTTCGGGTTTTTTCGCACTAATACAACTAAGTATAGGTTTTTACCGCAATCGATCAACAGATTTTACGAGGTCTTCGTCCTTTTGGATGGATTTGTTGGCCATCACCAATAAAACGATAGAAAACAAAGGAACGAACACCGCAATACCCTTCAACGAAGACGTGTCTTCTCCGGATAAGTTAAGCGATAGATATGCGAAAAATCCCATTAAAAAAAGTTCCAGCAGCAAGTTAATGCGATTGATAACCAATTGTTTACTTCGCTGCTTGTATTGAAATACACTAACCAAGGCCAGTGTCGCTGAAACGGAGAACGTTCCCCAGATGACTTCATCAGGGAGTGTAAATATACCGATAATTACAGACGCGTCAAGGGGTTGATAGAAAAAAATACCCAAACTATTGAGCAGCGCTATCAAAATCAAATAAAGGGTTTGGATTCTTTGGATCATTTTAATTCTGTAAAGCTTTTCACAAAAATAGAATTCTTTTTTTCGGTAGTACGACCTAAATATTCAAAATATATTCCTAATATTGTGTGTCTTTGCAGCCCACTTCTACACGGCAACAATCCGACTAACTTCAATCAAGACAATAAACGAACCAAAAGGTTCCCCCCTACTCATTTTATTTAATCGCATTACATGTTTGACATCGATGTATTAAAAGGAAAGAAACTTCCTGAGCTTCAAGAAATTGCAGCAAAACTGCGCATCGCGCAATTCAAAACACTTAAAAAAATGGACTTGGTTTACCAAATTCTAGATGTCCAGGCCACCCAGCCTGGGGATTTATCGAATCTTCTAGGCCAAGACGTTCCGAAACCCGTACCGGGTAAAAGAGGAAGACCTCCAAAAAAACAAACCGAAAACGGTTCTTCCGAACCAGGCAATACTCCACAAGCAACTTCTTCACAAGGTGTGGTAGCGGACGAAAAACCACAAGATCGTTTCCAACGCCCTGAACGTCAACCTAGACCTGAAAGAGCACCAAGACAAGATGATGGTGGACGCGCAACCAACTCAGCTCAGGGACAAAGACCCGAGAGAGAGCCAAGAGCGGAACAACCCAACCGGTTTGATCGAAATAAAAATCAGCCAGGAAGCCGTGAAGGTCAAAATAATCCCAGAGAAAATCAACAGGGTTCCAGGGAAGGACAAAACGGAAAACCACCGCACCAAAACCGAAACCAACCCAACCAAGGACCTAAGACCCACACGGAGAAGAACTTTAACTTCGACAAAGAACTAAAAAACAGATACAAACAACCTGAATACGAGTTTGACAGCATTATCGCTTCTGAAGGGGTGTTGGATATGATGCCAGACGGATATGGGTTTCTTAGATCATCTGACTATAACTACTTAGCTTCCCCAGACGATATTTACGTATCTCAATCTCAGATCAGGCTTTTTGGTCTAAAAGCGGGTGATACGGTGTTGGG
>DFSJ01000100.1:3712-3909 GCA_002378585.1 Flavobacteriaceae bacterium UBA3440
CGCGACAGAGTGGCTTTCGAACACCTAACACCACTTTTTCCCCAAGAAAAATTCAATTTAGCAGATCGTCAGAGCAGTGTCTCCACGAGAATAATGGACTTGTTTTCACCGATTGGTAAAGGTCAAAGAGGAATGATCGTGGCTCAGCCTAAAACAGGTAAGACCATGTTGCTCAAAGACATCGCCAATGCGATTGC
>DFSJ01000100.1:4229-7492 GCA_002378585.1 Flavobacteriaceae bacterium UBA3440
GTAACGGACATGCAGCGCAATGTTCGTGGAGAAGTCATCGCGTCCACGTTTGATAAGGAGGCAGCAGAACACGTAAGAGTAGCTAACCTGGTGATAGAAAAAGCCAAAAGATTGGTGGAATGTGGACATGACGTGGTTATCCTACTCGATTCAATCACCCGATTGGCTCGAGCTTACAACACGGTTCAACCAGCCTCAGGAAAAGTACTTTCCGGTGGGGTTGATGCCAATGCCCTCCACAAACCTAAAAGATTCTTTGGAGCCGCTAGAAATATAGAAAATGGAGGCTCATTGACCATCATCGCCACTGCCCTTACCGAAACAGGATCAAAAATGGACGAAGTGATTTTTGAGGAATTTAAAGGTACGGGGAATATGGAGCTCCAACTCGACCGAAAAATTGCCAACAGACGTATATTCCCAGCTATAGACCTCACTTCATCCTCTACTCGTAGAGACGACTTGTTGCTTGACGAAAACACCTTACAACGCATGTGGATTATGCGAAAATACCTAGCTGACATGAATCCTGTAGAGGCTATGGAATTTATGGAGCAACGCATCAAACAAACCAGAAACAACGAAGAGTTTTTGATGACCATGAATCAATAATTCAGTGGACACCAAACTAAAAAAGCCCTCCTAACGGAGGGCTTTTTTTTGTGAAAATAGAAAACAATTAAGCTAGTGCAGCTACTTGTTTCATCAAAGCGCTTTTTAAGTTCGCAGCTTTGTTGTTGTGGATGATGTTGTTCTTGGCCAAACGATCGATCATACTTACTACAACTGGAAGTTGTTTCTCAGCATTGACTTTATCCGTCTCACCGCGAAGTGCTTTCAAAGCATTTCTCATGGTTCTGTGCTGATAACGATTGCGCACACGTGCTACTTCGTTTCTTCTAATTCTCTTTAGTGCAGACTTGTGATTAGCCATAGTTTTTTATTTAATAGTCGTAGCGCAATGCGCGTTTTTTTTGTAGTCCGTAGGGGAATCGAACCCCTGTTACCAGGATGAAAACCTGGCGTCCTAACCCCTAGACGAACGGACCGGGTGTTGTTTCAATAAATTTTGTAGTCCGTAGGGGAATCGAACCCCTGTTACCAGGATGAAAACCTGGCGTCCTAACCCCTAGACGAACGGACCAAACGATTGCATAAATGCGGATGCAAAAATACAACTATTTTTTACTCTTACAAGTGGTCAACAGTTTTTTTTATCGCTTAATACGCTTTGGCAAACAATACCCTACGGGCTGATTTTTTGCCCGTATAAACGCAAACCCCCTCTTCTACGGCACCATCTAGAGGGATACAGCGAATACTGGCCTTGGTCTCCTCTTTTATTTTTTCTTCTGTCTCAGGAGTGCCATCCCAATGTGCTGAAATAAATCCACCGTGATTGTTCAATACCTCCTTGAATTCATCATACGAATTAACCTCTGTAATATGACTTTCCCGGTAGGCCAACGCCTTTTGGTACATGGTTTCTTGAATGTCGTTCAACAAGGCTTTAATATGGCCTGAGATACCCTCTTGAGGCAAGGTTTCTTTGGTCAGTAAATCCCTTCGAGCCACTTCATAAGTTCCTTGTTCCAGGTCTCTAGCGCCAATAGCTAAACGAACGGGTACTCCTTTGAGCTCGTACTCATTAAACTTAAAGCCGGGCTTTACGGTATCTCTGGAGTCAAACTTAACGGATATCCCTAATGACTTTAACTCGTTCATCAACGGTTTTACGTGTTCATGGATTTGATCCAGTTGCTCTTCCCCTTTGTAGATAGGCACAATGACGACTTGAATAGGTGCCAGTTTTGGTGGAATCACCAATCCTTGGTCATCGCTATGGGTCATCACTAAAGCACCCATTAATCTAGTGGATACGCCCCAAGAAGTAGCCCAAACCAATTCCTGTTGCCCTTCCTTATTCACATACTTGACATCAAATGCTTTGGCAAAATTTTGACCTAAAAAGTGGGAAGTTCCCGCTTGTAGCGCTTTTCCGTCTTGCATCAACGCTTCAATACAATAGGTTTCCACCGCACCAGCAAAACGTTCCGAGGCAGTTTTTACACCCCGAATCACAGGAACGGCCATCCAATTTTCCGCAAAATCAGCATACACTTCCATCATGCGTTCTGCCTCTTCAATGGCCTCTTGCTGAGTAGCGTGAGCTGTATGCCCTTCTTGCCATAAAAATTCAGCCGTGCGCAAAAACAAACGAGTGCGCATTTCCCAACGCACCACATTGGCCCACTGATTGATCAGAATAGGTAAATCTCTATACGATTGAATCCACCTGCGGTAGGTATCCCAAATAATGGTCTCAGAAGTAGGGCGCACAATGAGCTCTTCTTCTAATTTAGCCTCTGGATCTACGATAATTCCCTTTCCATCTGGATCATTTTTTAGACGGTAATGCGTTACAACAGCACACTCCTTGGCAAATCCATCAACGTGACTCGCTTCTTTACTGAGGTAAGATTTTGGAATAAACAGAGGGAAATAAGCGTTTTCGTGACCAGTATCCTTAAACATCTGATCCAAGGCAGCCTGCATTTTCTCCCAAATAGCGTACCCATAAGGCTTAATGACCATACATCCACGTACACCTGAATTTTCTGCCAAATCAGCTTTGACGACCAATTCATTGTACCATTTTGAATAGTCTTGGGAACGAGAAGTTAAATTTTTACTCATGACTTTACTTTGGCACAAAACTTGTAATTTTAAAGGCAAATAAGCCTTGCTCTATTTGTTGTTTGTTTTGTGTGGCACAAAATTACAGTTTTTTTTGCAGGGGTTTAATATACCAAGCCTATGAAATCACCTATAATCTCTTTGCTCCGTTCCAGTGTGCTTTTTTCCCTACTTGCACTTCTTTTTGGATCTTGCTCCGGCATGTTTCCCATTGTTTATTACTACGAGTCGAGTCCTTCTGGTTATTACAGACAAGAACAGCCTGCCGATGAATACAGTCAGTATTTTTCCAATAAAGCGGCAGAGTACAGCCAGATCTTAAGTGGTGACCAACTTAATTTTGATGGTCAAAGCGCCACTCCCTTGACATCAACTAACCAAAATAATTCTTCGCTTACCATCAGCATTAATGCTGTTCCAGCCTGGTATAGCGGTTCCTCTTGGGTGCGTCCTTGGAGAACCAGCAGCTGGATTTTTTATGATCCTTGGGACACTTGGAGCTGGAACCGATGGGGGTTTTATGACCCTTGGGGTTGGAATAATTGGGGCTATGGCGGTTGGAACAA
>DFSJ01000100.1:7778-9313 GCA_002378585.1 Flavobacteriaceae bacterium UBA3440
TGGGGATGGAATAGTTGGGGACCAGCGGTTGTTTGGTATCCTAATTACACCAATGGGTACAGCAGCTATCAATACCCAGAGGCAATTCGCGGTAGAAATAATGTAGATCGTTCTAGATACAGAACACAAAACAGCTACAGCAACTTGTATTCAAGAAACAACACCAGTAGATCCAACAACAACTTAAGCAGAAGTTCATCAACCTACAGGACCTACCAACCATTAAACGATCGATACAACAACAGTACGAGATACAACGAAAATAGAGGCAACAACGTCCAAAGACAAAATTCAGCGGATGCACGATCTAGTTTACGCGATATTATTCGCCAGTACAACTCAGGAAATAATGCCCCTATTCGAAACAACTATTCAATAGATCAGGCTCCTGGGCGCAACAATGGTTCATCAACACCAAGCACACCGAGTTATCGTCGAGAGACCCAAACCAGGTCTAGCGCTCCCACTAGAGTTTCTGCACCTGTGCGTTCAGCGCCTACTAGATCGTCTGCTCCACCGACTAGGTCCTCCGCACCAGTTCGCGGAAGCCAGTCATCCGGTAGGCCCAACAACCAGCAGTAATTAGGCAAACCCAAGCTCTTGCTTGGGTTTATTTTTGAAGTGTCTTTTGGCTAGAATCACTATCTTTGCCTTCTATTTGAATCAACGATTTATGAAGGATCAATCCCTTGGATTTAATGACCTAGACCGCACTGAAGAGGATCACATGAGTGCCAATGAGCAAACCCCATTGAGGGAGGATGCATTTGCCTTGAGTGATGAAGAAAAAATAGAGCGCATCAAACAAAGTGTATCCGATATATTATCCACTTTGGGGATGGATCTGACAGATGACAGCATCAAAGGTACCCCTAATCGCGTGGCTAAAATGTTTGTCAAAGAGATTTTTGGTGGTCTAAATCCTACAAAAAAACCGAGCTCCTCTACCTTTGAGAACAAGTACAAATACGGGGAAATGTTGGTGGAAAAAAACATCACCCTATATTCTACCTGTGAACACCACTTATTGCCCATTGTCGGTAAAGCACACGTAGCGTACATTTCGAAGGGCACTGTGGTTGGCTTGTCTAAAATGAATCGCATAGTAGACTATTTTGCCAAAAGACCTCAGGTACAAGAGCGCCTGAACATACAAATCGTTCGAGAATTACAGCAAGTATTAGGTACCGAAGATGTGGCTTGTGTGATCGATGCCAAACACCTATGTGTCAATTCCAGAGGTATTCGAGACATTGATTCCAGCACGGTAACCGCTGAATATGGAGGGGTATTTAAACAACCCGATGTTCGTGATGAGTTCTTAAAATACCTTCAATTGCCTTCACTAGAACGCATATAACATGGCTTTATATACATCCAATTCACTTTATGTTACCAACTCACTCGGAGGACAAAAAGAGTTGTTCACGCCGATTCTACCTGGATATGTAGGGATGTATGTATGTGGACCAACGGTATACAGCCAAGTGCATCTGGGGAACTGTAGGACCTTTATGTCGTTTGACATGATCTAC
>DFSJ01000100.1:9672-9839 GCA_002378585.1 Flavobacteriaceae bacterium UBA3440
AAAATTGCCAAAAAAGCGCGTTTAGAGCAGTTAGAGCCTATGGAGGTAGTGCAGCGATATACGCTGGATTTCCACGCTACTCTGCAACAATTTAACTTGTTACCGCCAAATATTGAACCCACAGCAACTGGGCATATTGTAGAGCAAATTGAAATTGTAAAAACCAT
>DFSJ01000100.1:10176-11228 GCA_002378585.1 Flavobacteriaceae bacterium UBA3440
GAGCAAATGATGGCCAATACCCGTGACCTGGCAGGACAGGAGGAAAAACGAAATCCATTTGATTTTGCCCTTTGGAAGAAAGCAGAACCTCAACATATCATGCGCTGGGCTTCGCCATGGGGGGATGGGTTTCCAGGGTGGCACTTGGAGTGTACTGCCATGAGCACCAAATACTTGGGCACCCAATTTGATATACATGGGGGCGGTATGGACCTTAAGTTTCCTCACCACGAGTGTGAAATTGCTCAAGCAGAAGCGTGCAACCACACGGCTCCAGTCAATTATTGGCTACACGCCAATATGCTGACGCTTAACGGAAAAAAAATGGCCAAATCAACAGGGAATAATCTGTTACCTGGGGAGATTTTTTCTGGAGAAAATGCGCAACTGTCAAAACCTTATACGCCTACTGTAGTTCGATTTTTCATGATGCAAGCCCATTACACCTCAGTGCTTGATCTGAGCGATGAGGCATTAGGTGCCGCAGAAAAGGGATACAACCGATTAATGGATGCGTTAGTACTGCTCTCCAAAATACAGGCCAGTCCATCCAGTCAAGGATTTGATGTGGCGCTTTGGCGGGAAAAATGCTACAAAGCGATGAATGACGATTTTAATACACCGGTATTAATCGCCCATTTATTTGAGGCTGTTAAACAAATTCAACTGCTGGCCCAACTACAGATACAGCTATCCGAAACTGACCTGACTTTGCTGACAAAAACCCTTAACGAGTTTGTTTTTGATGTACTGGGATTGGAGACTAAACCTGCTGCTGAATCCGATTCAAAAAGAGTTCATGGGTTGGTTCAACTGTTGATACAACTTCGCAATGAGGCCCGTCAAAACAGAGAATTTGCACTCTCAGATCAAATAAGAGATGCGCTTAGCGACCATGGAGTTCAGCTGAAAGACACCAAGGACGGCACCCAATTTACGCTAGAATAAAGGCTGATGCATCAGGACAAACCATCCCTTTGGACCTGGCCATTTCTAAAGCTGATTACTGGATATCAGCGTTTTGTGTCTCCTTTGCTCCCACCCTCATGTAG
>DFSJ01000100.1:11533-12806 GCA_002378585.1 Flavobacteriaceae bacterium UBA3440
AAAGGAGGTTGGTTGGCCATAAAAAGAATCGTTAGTTGCCATCCTTGGGGAGGACACGGACACGATCCGGTACCTTAAACACACTGGGCACATCTTCCCTGTTTTAATTTATTATATTGCTTAAAATTTTACTTATGCACGCATGGAGCATTATCTGGAACCCAGATGACACGTTGTTTACTGTTGGATTCTTGCAGATCAAATACTATAATTTGTTGTGGATCACCGCATTTGCCGCTGGCTGGTATGTCATGAAGCAAATCTTTCAAAAAGAAGGGAAGTCTTTAGAGCAATTGGATAGCCTATTCATTTACACAGTGTTATCGACCATGATCGGCGCTCGACTGGGACATGTGTTGTTTTACGACTGGGCCTATTACCAACAACATTTAGTGGAAATTCTGCTACCCATTAGGGAAAATGCGCAAGGAAGACTTTTTGGATTGATTTCCGGTTATTCATTTACGGGATTTGCCGGTTTGGCTAGTCATGGGGCGACGATTGGTATATTAATCGGTTTGTATTTGTATGTGCGCAAATTTCCAGACTTAAAATTTTCTTGGATTTTAGATCGCATTGTGGTTCCTGTAGCGCTAGGTGCCTTTTTGGTTAGGCTAGGCAATTTTTTCAATTCAGAGATTATCGGTAAAACCGTGGATGGTACTTTTTGGAGCGCGACGAAATTTGTACGCGCTAGCGAAGACATGTCTGCGTATAAGGCTATGTCTTTAACCCAACAAACAACTCCAGAAGCTGCCTATGCACTGATTGGATCAGACCCCAGATATGCTTCAATATTGGATAGTATTCCTTTTAGACATCCAGCCCAGCTGTATGAAGGGGTCGCCTATTTGGTGCTCTTTTTTGTATTGAGGTATTTGTACCAAAATACCTCCTTGAAAGATCAAGCTGGACGCATGTTTGGATTGTTTTTCGTGGTCTTATGGTCAGTTCGCTTTTTAGTCGAGTATGTAAAAGAAAGTCAAGGAGGATTTGAATCGGCTTTAGGGACATTCACCACAGGTCAATGGCTGAGTCTTCCCATGATCGCTGTGGGGTTATATCTCATGCTTAGAAAAATAAAACACGCTTAATCCGCGATGAAAGCCTTAGGTGTACTAACCGACAGGCACTGGGAAACCGAACAAATATTACTTCGGCTTTCTCAAGAAATACCCCACTTTCCAGAGCGAAAACTCATCAGTGTTTGGGATGAAAAAAGCCGCCATCACTTCATGATGATGGAGCGTCGCCACGAGCAAACATTTTGGCA
>DFSJ01000100.1:13147-20780 GCA_002378585.1 Flavobacteriaceae bacterium UBA3440
GAAACGACCCTTCGCTTTGTATATTGAGTATCCATGGGCTCACCTGGATCAAGCAAAAACCGATCGTTTAAATCAATTACTGGCAGATGCCGCGCAACACACATTCCTGATTTGTGCTTGGGGGTCAAAAGCGGAAATCCCCGTATGGATCGATGAAGTAAGGGACATCAGGGAGGTCGTTCAACCCACTGAAGCCGTCTTGAAACATGAGAAAAACTTTCCGCTCAGTGCGAAGGCCCCTCAAAAGGAGCAACAAAACCAACCCTTGGTTTCACTCAAAAAGGTGTCTGTTTCTTTTCTGGACAAACCTATTTTAGACCGCATCGACTGGACGATCTCTTCAGGAGAGGTTTGGGCACTTAAAGGCCCTAATGGTTCAGGCAAATCTACCTTAATTGAACTCATCACCTCAGACAACCCGAAAGGATACCAACAAGATGTGACCTTATTCGGCCAGCCCAAAGGTCAAGGGAGTTCAGTCTGGGACATTAAAAAAAATATAGGCTATTATACTCCTAGTCAACTTGACTATTTCCACCAACACGCTACGGTCCAAGAAATGATCCTAGGGGGCCTAAAAGATCAAGTAGGTCTCTATGAGCTTCCCTCCTCCATCGATCGTCAAAAAACAGATGAGTGGATACAATGGGCCGGCCTCGAAGCCTATTCAAACAAACTGTTTCTGGAGTGTTCTCCAGGAATACAAGCACTGATTATGACCGTTAGGGCCCTCATCAAAATGCCACCGTTGGTTATTTTAGACGAGGCACACGCCGCCATGGACCAATCCACAGTTGAGTGGTGGCTATCCCTACTTGAGTCAGTCAAAAAATATTCTGAAACCTCCATTATTTTGGTAAGCCATGACTTTACTCCGACCGTGGTCGATCATTTTTTGACACTGCATCCCGCCAAAACTGGAAGTACGGCTACTGTAGTCCACTTATAAACAACTACGGGGCGCCAAAGGCGCCCCGTAGTTGTCTTTTATACAATAGATTCTTAAGCTTTTAGCTTCTTCTTCACTAAATCAAACATCACAGGAGTGGCGATAAACAAAGATGAATAAGTACCTACAACAATACCAATGATCATCGCGAACATAAATCCTTGAAGTGCCTCACCACCAAAAACAAAGATGGCAATCAATACCACAAGGGTAGTCAGCGAAGTATTCAATGTTCTACTAATGGTAGTGTTTAAGGCCTCGTCAATTTGAGCAGCGCTAGTAATACCTGCCGTGGCAGTCATCTCTCTAATACGGTCAAAAACAACTACCGTGTCATTGAGTGAATAACCAATAACCGTTAGGATCGCTGCGATAAATGCTTGATCAATTTCCATACTGAATGGCATCACTGTTCCGAGAAGAGAGAACAAGCCCAATACGATCAATACATCGTGGAAGACTGCTAGAACAGCACCCAATGAAAACTGCCATTTTCTAAAACGCAGTAGGATGTATAAAAACACAACGGCCAATGATCCCAAAATAGCCAAGAACGCATTTTTCTTGATGTCATCCGCAATCGTAGGACCTACTTTAACCGACTGTAAGATACCGATGTTTTCTCCTTCATTATCTTGAATAAAGTCACTTAAAGTAGTGGCTTCTGGAAGATAAGGAGCCAGTACATCAAATAGTTTAGATTGAATTTCTTGATCCACTTCAATGCCCTCTACATCTACTTTGTAGGGCGTAGTCACCTTGATTTGGTTTTCACCACCAAAGGTTTTCACGGTAGTTCCACTGCCGAAAACATCGTTCAGTGCCGAGGCAATCTCAGATGGATTAACCCCTTGCTCAAATCTAATTTGATAGGTTCTACCTCCGATAAAATCTACTCCTTGCTGAAGACCTTGAGTCAACAAAGAAAATAGCCCAATGGCCACCAAAACGGATGATCCTACGTAAGCGATTTTTCTTTTTGACAAGAAAGCTATGTTGTTATTGACAAATAAGTTCTTGGTCACAGAGGTAAAGAAATCCAATCTACGGTCTTTAGCGCCCAGGTAACTCTCCAACAACAAGCGGGTAACAAAAATAGCGGTAAATAAGGACGTAACAATACCGATTAATAAGGTGGTAGCAAAACCTTTGATAGGCCCTGAACCAAATACGAATAAAATAAGTGCGGTAAGTCCGGTCGTGATGTTGGCATCTAGAATAGAAGATAGCGCATTGCCAAAACCATCCGCCATGGCCTGTAACTTACCTTTGCCTTTAGCCATCTCTTCTTTGATGCGTTCGTAGATCAATACGTTAGCATCCACCGACATACCTATGGTTAATACGATACCCGCAATACCAGGAAGAGTCAACACAGCATTGATACTCACCAACACACCAAAAATCAATAGGATGTTCAGCAACAGCGCTATATTAGCAAACAATCCAGCGCGTCCATAATAAACAAACATCCACACCAACACCAAAAGCATGGCAATGGTAAAGGACATGAATCCGCGATCAATTGCTTCCTGTCCCAGTGATGGACCTACAATCTCCGATTGGATGATTTCAGCGGCAGCAGGAAGTTTACCTGCGCGAAGCACGTTGGCGATATCTTTAGTTTCATTAACGGTAAATGATCCGGTTATTTCAGAACGACCGCCAGAGATAGGTCCTGAAGACACTCCAGGGGCTGTGTACACCTTACCATCTAGTACAATGGCGATCCCTGTTTGGTTGGTAAAGGCATCTCCGGTTAACTTCTCCCACTCCTTGGCACCTCGGGTGTTCATAGTCATAGATACTGCGGGTCTGCTGTATTGATCGAAATCGTCACGCGCATCACTGACCACGTCGCCACTCATTCTTGGGGTTCCTTCACGGTTGGATTTCAATGCATACAATCCGACCACTTCTGCTCCTTGACTCGGACGCTCCCAAGCCCATTTAACATTTTTCAGCTCTTGGGGAAGTACATTGACCACCTCAGGTCTGTGCAAATAACTGTTTACTTTGGCAGTATCTGCCGTAGCAAATTGGAAGACTTGATATCCTTGACCTTGACCTCGTATTAGGTCAATCAACGGATTGGCCGTTGAGGCGGTTAACGAGTCATTGGCCGTTGATGACAATAAGGAGTCAATCGCTGTTTGAGGGGCAGCTACGGGCGCCTCGATGGTGGACTTTAGCGCCTCATTGGCCGCTAAGATAAATTGATTGATGCTTTGGTTTTCTGGAGAAAACGTCTCCCAAAACTCTAATTGAGCTGTGCTTGATAGTAACTCCTGAGCGCGATTGATGTCTTTAGCTCCAGGTAGTTCAACAATGATTCTCCCTGAAGTACCAATACGCTGAATATTGGGTTGAGTCACCCCAAAACCATCAATACGCTCGCGTAAAACTTCGAACGCAGAAACAATAGATTCGTCAATTTTGGTGCGCAAAACAGGTTTTACTTGCTCATCGGTCATTTGGAAATTGATGACATCGCTTAACGCCTTATTGCCAAAAATGGCCGGGTCAGACAAGCGAACATCTCCTTCAACCGCATCAAATGCAGCAAAGAAAAGATCTAAATAGGTGTCATCACTTTGAGCGGATAAGACATCTGCATCAGCAATTGCCTTGACAAACGCTGGATGCTGGCTGTTGTTGGCCAATCCTTTAAGGATGTCTTTAACAGCAATTTGGAGGGTCACATTGATCCCCCCTTTAAGGTCAAGACCTTTGTTAAGCTCTTTCTTCTTGGCATCAGCATAGTTGGTGAAACCCAATACAGATTGCGCTGAAATTGAATCCAAATAACTAGCGGCAACAGCAGCTCTTTTGTTGGAATAATCTGCTTCGCTCGTGTCCACTTGAGCAGCGGCGTAAGCAACAGCCTCATCCTCTAATTGTGAAGCGATAAACGTGTAAGATAACTGGTAAATACTGACAAGCCCAAATAGAAAAGCAAATAGCTTGATGAGTCCTTTATTTTGCATGGGTGGTGGGTTATGTATACTAAATTTTCAAATTGGCGACAAATATATCATTTCCTTGGGAACTGACAATTTATTGTGCCCATACTAAAGCAGTTACCTCCGCTTAGGCGGAGGTAACTGCTCAGCATACTAGAGTTGTAATAAATCGTTAACTGATCGAACGCCATCAGCACTGTCCTTCATCTTGGTTTTTTCTTCAGGTGAAAGCTCAATTTCAATGATCTGTTCAATACCTTTCTTACCAATGACTACAGGAACACCGAGACAGATGTCTTCAAAACCGTACTGGCCGTCAAGCATCACGGAGCAAGGGAATACTTTTTTCTGGTCACAAGCAATAGCCTGAACCATGGAAGATACTGCGGCTCCAGGAGCGTACCACGCAGAAGTACCCAATAGTTTAGTCAGGGTAGCACCGCCAACTTTGGTTTGCTCTACAATTTCATCTAATTGTGCTGTTTCCAAAAACGTATGTACGGGGATAGAATTGCGTGTCGCTAAACGAATCAGTGGAACCATCCCTGTATCGCTGTGGCCTCCAATCACCATACCATCCACATCAGAAATTGGAGCCCCTAATGCTTCAGCTAATCTGTATTTAAATCGAGCGCTATCTAGGGCTCCACCCATTCCGATAATTCGGTGTTTAGGCAACCCAAGGGATTTGTGGGCCAAATAGGTCATGGTATCCATGGGATTACTCACCACTATTAAAATAACTTCTGGAGAGTGAGCTACCAACTGCGTGGCTACATCTTTCACAATACCAGCATTAATACCTATCAATTCCTCACGGGTCATTCCTGGTTTTCTTGGAATACCTGAAGTGATCACCGCTACGTGGCTACCTGCGGTTAGGGAATAATCTCCGGTAACCCCTGTAATCTTGGTATCAAATCCATTAAGCGAAGCAGTCTGCATCAAATCCATGGCTTTACCCTCGGCAAATCCTTCTTTAATGTCCAACAACACCACTTCAGCGGCAAAATCTTTTAAGGCAATGTACTCTGCGCAACTAGCACCAACAGCACCTGCGCCAACAACAGTAATTTTCATAGGATGATTTTCAATTTTTGTTATGCGTCTATATTTGCGTAGACAGCGTTCTTTTCAATAAACTCTCTTCTTGGTGGCACCTCGTCACCCATCAACATGGAAAAAACACGGTCGGTCTCAGCTGCGTTGTCTATGGTGACCTGTCTGAGTGTTCTCATCTCAGGGTTCATCGTAGTATCCCAAAGTTGTTCTGCATTCATCTCTCCAAGACCTTTGTATCGTTGAATCGATACCCCTCCACCGAACTGCTCCGCTATGGCATCGCGTTCTTTGTCATCCCAAGCGTATTGTTTACGCGCTCCCTTTTTGACTAAATAAAGTGGCGGAGTCGCGATATAAATATGTCCTCCTTCAATCAGTTCACGCATATACCTAAAGAAGAAAGTAAGTATCAGCGTTTCGATGTGACTACCGTCAACGTCCGCATCACACATAATCACCACTTTGTGGTAGCGCAACTTATCTAAATTCAATGCTTTGGAGTCTTCTTCAGTTCCGATCGTTACCCCAAGAGCGGTATAGATGTTTTTAATTTCCTCATTCTCAAAAACTTTGTGCTGCATCGCCTTTTCCACGTTGAGAATCTTACCGCGCAACGGTAAAATGGCCTGGAAATTTCGATCTCTTCCTTGTTTTGCCGTACCTCCCGCAGAGTCACCCTCCACCAAAAACACCTCACAAAGCTTTGGGTCTTGTTCGGAGCAATCGGACAATTTTCCTGGAAGTCCCCCTATGCTCATGACTGTTTTTCGCTGCACCATTTCACGAGCTTTGTTCGCTGCGTGACGCGCTTGGGCGGCCAAAATTACTTTTTGGACAATGATGCGGGCATCGTCAGGATGTTCTTCCAGATAATCTGCCAACATTTCAGAAACCGCTTGGCTTACTGCCGCAGTAACCTCTCGGTTTCCTAACTTAGTTTTTGTTTGGCCTTCAAACTGAGGTTCAGCTACTTTGACCGATATGATGGCTGTTAATCCTTCGCGGAAATCATCTCCAGCAATATCAAACTTCAGTTTATCCAACATTCCTGAGTTATCCGCATATTTTTTCAGGGTGGTCGTTAATCCTCTTCTAAATCCTGATAAGTGAGTACCTCCCTCATGCGTGTTGATGTTGTTGACATAGGAATGAACATTCTCGGTGTACGAGGTGTTGTAGGTCATCGCCACTTCTACAGGAATTCCCTGTTTTTCTCCTTCAATTGAGATGACCGAATGGATGAGTTGTTCCCGGTTACCATCAAGAAACTTGATAAACTCCTTTAATCCTTCTTCGGAATAAAAAACCTCGGATAAAAATTCACCTTGATCATTTTTAGTTCTTTTATCCATCAAGGATATGCGAATGCCTTTATTCAAGAAAGACAACTCCCTCATTCGATTAGCTAGTGTTTCGTAGCTAAATTCAGTGGTTTGGGTAAAAATGGTTTCATCTGGCCAAAAAGTCACTGTGGTTCCATTTTCGTCAGAATCTCCTATGGTTTTTACCGGATATAAACTCTTACCGTATTGATATTCTTGCTCCCAAACTTTACCTTCCCTGCGCACAGTGGCTCTCAAGTGCTTGGATAACGCATTGACACAGGAAACACCCACACCGTGCAATCCACCAGACACCTTGTACGAATCTTTATCGAACTTACCACCGGCTCCGATTTTGGTCATCACGACTTCCAGGGCAGACACTCCTTCTTTCTTGTGTAAGCCTACAGGGATACCTCGTCCGTTATCGGTTACGGATACTGAATTATCTTCGTTAATCACGACCTGAATTGAGTCGCAATGACCCCCCATAGCCTCATCAATCGAGTTATCCACCACCTCATAGACCAAGTGATGAAGACCTCTTGGGCCCACGTCACCGATGTACATCGAAGGTCGCATGCGCACGTGCTCCATACCCTCGAGGGCCTGGATGCTATCCGCTGAATAGGTGTTTGGATTTAGTTTTTCACTCATGGATTAATCACTTAAATTGGCAATAAAAATTGTTGTTTTCACAAACAAACAAATATAAGGAATCCTTGTGAAATCAAGGTTTTATACACACTTGCCCCCGCTTAAGTTATCAACAAAAACCTGTGAAAAAAAAGACGGCTCGTAGGCCGTCTTTAAACACCCAAAAAAAGGCGCTTAACTTACTGATTATAAGCATCCTCATGTACCTTAGCCACAGCTCGTCCAGAGGGATCATTCATGTTTTTAAACGCTTCATCCCATTCTAAGGCAATCGGGGTACTGCAGGCCACTGAAGGAACTGAAGGCACACATAAGGCGGCAGCCTCTGAGGGGAAGTGAGATTCAAAAATGCCGCGGTAATAATACTCTTCCTTTGACGTAGGCGTCTGTACCGGAAATCTAAAGCGGGCGTTAGCTAGCTGCTCGTCACTTACTTCACGACCAACCACTTCTTTCAGTGTGTCTATCCAACTGTAGCCGACACCGTCAGAAAACTGTTCTTTCTGGCGCCAAACAACCGATTCTGGCAAATAATCTTCAAAAGCTTTGCGAATCACCCATTTCTCCATGCGACCGTCTTTGATCATTTTGTCTTTAGGATTAATTCGCATAGCTAAATCCATAAATTCTTTATCCAAGAAGGGTACACGACCCTCTATACCCCAGGCCGCCAGTGACTT
>DFSJ01000029.1:0-5987 GCA_002378585.1 Flavobacteriaceae bacterium UBA3440
AAGCGCACAACCCGGGTAACACAACCGGAAACCGTTGGTTTAAGTCCATGAATTTTGCGAATTCCGTAATAAACATAGGGATAAATTATCCTTTTTAGACCTAAATAATTTATACTTTTGCCGCTTATCTAACGAAAAAATAGACCATGGCCCACAACATTCAACCTGGAGTTGCCACAGGAGATCAAGTACAAGCAATTTTTAAATACGCGAAAGAAAAAGGATTTGCCTTACCCGCTGTTAACGTAATTAGCTCAAGCACTATCAATGGTGTTCTAGAGACCGCTGCCGCTTTAAAGGCACCCGTAATCATTCAATTTTCCAACGGAGGAGCCCAATTCAATGCGGGAAAAGGATTGTCCAACGAAAATCAAAAAGCTGCGATTGCTGGTTCAATCGCCGGCGCAAAACACGTACACGAACTAGCTAAAGCATATGGTGTGCCTGTTATACTACACACAGACCATTGCGCAAAAAACCTTTTACCTTGGATCGATGGTTTGCTAGATGCTAGCGAACAACATTTTAAACAAACCGGAAGCCCTTTGTTTAGCTCACACATGATTGACCTATCTGAAGAGCCTTTGGAGGAAAACATCGAATTGTGTAAAGAATACCTGAAGCGCATGAGCGCTATGGGAATGACCCTGGAAATCGAACTAGGAATTACTGGTGGCGAAGAAGATGGTGTTGACAATTCTGATGTGGATGACTCCAAGTTATACACCCAACCCGAAGAAGTAGCTTATGCTTATGAGGAACTTTCTAAAATCAGCCCAAGATTTACTGTGGCCGCAGCTTTTGGAAATGTTCACGGAGTATACAAGCCTGGAAACGTTAAGTTGACACCTAAAATCCTAAAGAATTCTCAAGAATACATCAGCCAAAAATACGGTGTTGGACATAACCACATCGATTTTGTTTTCCACGGCGGTTCAGGTTCAACCGTTGAAGAAATCCGTGAAGCTATTGGTTATGGGGTGATCAAAATGAATATTGACACCGACATGCAATACGCCTACATGGAAGGAGTACGGAACTATATCCAGGATAAAAATGCCTATCTTCAAGGGCAGATTGGAAATCCAGAAGGCGCGGATGCCCCGAATAAAAAATACTACGACCCTAGAACTTGGATTCGCGAAGGTGAAAAAACCTTTGTGGCCCGATTGAAAAAGGCTTTCGAAGACCTAAATAACGTGAACACCCTATAGTTTTCACGACCAAAAAAAATGATCGTCTATGACTGCTTGGTTTAAACGCAAAGAAAAAGGCATACAAACAGCCACTGAAGAAAAGAAAGATACCCCCAAAGGTCTGTGGTATAAATCTCCTTCTGGAAAAATTGTTGAAACTGAGGAATTGGCCGCTAACTTTTTTGTTAGCCCCGAGGACGACTACCATGTACGTATAGGTAGTAAGGAGTACTTTGAAATTCTTTTCGATGAAAATCAGTTTACAGAACTCGATGCTGGACTGACCGCAGTCGATACCCTAGAATTTGAGGACACCAAAAAATATGCGGAACGACTAGAACAAGCGATTGCTAAAACGGGTTTGAAAGACGCAGTGCGCACAGCCGTAGGTCCCTCAAAAGGCAGAGACATGGTGATTTGCTGTATGGACTTTGCCTTCATCGGGGGTTCGATGGGCGCGGTAGTGGGTGAAAAAATAGTCCGGGGCATCGATCACGCTATTAAAAACCAGCTGCCTTTCTTGATGATTTCCAAGTCTGGAGGAGCCAGAATGATGGAAGCTGCTATCTCTTTGATGCAGCTGGCCAAGACCTCTGCCAAACTAGCTCAGCTAGCCAAAGCAGGCTTGCCCTACATCTCCTTGTGCACCGATCCAACCACTGGGGGAACCACCGCTTCGTATGCCATGCTCGGGGACATCAACATTGCCGAACCTGGAGCACTTATTGGATTTGCTGGGCCTCGCGTGGTGAAAGAAGCTACTGGACAAGACTTACCTGAAGGTTTTCAAACATCAGAGTTTTTATTGGAACACGGATTTTTGGATTTTATCACCCACCGAAAAGAATTAAAAAACAAGCTTAATCTCTACATCGATTTAATTCAAAATAAGCCTGTGCGTAATTAGGATATTTTATTCTATATTTGCACCCTGTTTGAAAACCAATCAGATACATAAAAATCATTAAACCAATATTGGCATGTATTTAAGCAAAGAAGCAAAGTCGGACATTTTCCAGAAACATGGAGGTGACGCAAAAAACACAGGGAACACAGAAGGTCAAATCGCCTTGTTCACCTTTAGAATTAACCACCTGACTGAGCACTTAAAAAGAAACCGCAAGGATTTCAATACAGAGCGCTCACTGGTGAAATTGGTAGGTAAAAGAAGAAGCCTCTTGGATTACCTAATCAAGACAGACATTTTGCGCTACCGCGCCATCATCAAGGAACTCGGTATCCGTAAATAACCTAAAAGGGAAGCGATGCTTCCCTTTTTTGCATTAAAAGCCAACTGCGACGTTTTTCACTGGTCACACACAACAACACAACCTGACCGTCCAGCAGACGGGACCAATGTCGAACAACCTCCGGGTAAAACAAAAAGAATGATACCAAAAGTATTTAAACAAGAAATTCAATTGGGCGATGGCAGAACCATTACCCTAGAAACAGGAAAACTGGCTAAACAAGCCCATGGTTCTGTAGTGGTTCAATCAGGAAAATGCATGTTGCTGTGTACTGTGGTTTCTAACTACGATCAACAAGACATCGATTTTCTTCCCTTAACAGTAGATTATCGCGAAAAATTTGCGGCCTCTGGTCGTTATCCTGGTGGGTTCTTCAAAAGAGAAGCTCGCCCAAGTGATGGGGAAGTATTAACCATGCGTCTAGTAGACCGCGTGTTGCGTCCTTTGTTTCCAAAAGATTACCACGCCGAAACCCAAGTGATGATTCAGTTGATGTCTCATGACGAGGAAGTGATGCCTGACGCACTAGCGGGCTTGGCTGCTTCAGCGGCTATCCAATTGTCCGACATTCCCTTTGAATGCCCTATTTCTGAAGTTCGCGTAGGTCGTATTGACGGTCAATTCATCATTAATCCAACGCGAGCTCAACTCGAAGTATCCGATATCGATATGGTGATCGGTGCCTCTGCTGATTCAGTGATGATGGTGGAAGGTGAAATGAAAGAAATTTCAGAGGAAGAGATGGTCGAAGCCATCGCATTTGCCCACCAAGCGATTAAAGTTCAATGTGCTGCACAAGTAGCCCTGGCTGAAGCCGTTGGCAAAAAAGAAGTGCGTACCTACACACCGGAAGCCAGCGATGAGTCATTGGCTCAGATCGTGAGAGAACGCGCCTATGACAAAGTGTATGAAGTAGCTCGTAAGGGTTCTTCCAAGAAGGAGCGCAGCAGCTCATTTGCCGCTATCAGAGAGGAAGTATTGGCTAGTTTTTCAGAAGAGGAACGCGCTGAAAAAAGTGGTTTGATTAAAAAATACTACAGCAAAGCTGAAAAAGAGGCGGTACGTGATTTGACCCTAAATGAAGGTCTTCGTCTCGATGGAAGAAAAACTACCGACATTAGACCTATCTGGTGTGAGGTGGATTATCTTCCTTCTACCCACGGATCTGCTTTGTTTACCCGCGGTGAAACCCAAGCGTTGGCTACGGTAACCCTGGGAACTTCCAGAGAAGCCAATCAAATCGATATGCCTTCTTTTGAAGGAGAAGAAACTTTCTACCTACACTACAATTTCCCCCCATTCTCCACCGGAGAAGCCCGCCCCATCAGGGGAACTTCTCGTCGCGAGGTAGGTCATGGTAACTTGGCACAACGCGCCCTTAAAGGGATGGTTCCTGCTGATTGCCCGTACACTGTTCGCGTGGTGAGTGAAGTTTTGGAATCCAACGGTTCTTCTTCTATGGCGACTGTTTGCGCAGGTACTATGGCTTTGATGGATGCGGGTGTTCAAATGACTAAACCTGTGTCAGGTATTGCTATGGGCTTGATCACCGATACAAAAACCGGCAAATACGCCGTATTGTCTGACATCCTAGGAGACGAAGATCACTTGGGAGATATGGACTTTAAAGTGACTGGAACGGCTGACGGAATTACCGCCTGTCAAATGGACATCAAAGTAAAAGGCCTTTCCTATGAGATTTTAGTGAACGCTTTAAAGCAAGCTGCTGCTGGTAGGTTACATATATTGGAAAAGTTGGTGGAAACCATCGAAGCGCCTAGAGCTGATGTAAAAGCCCACGCGCCAAAAATGATCACCACCCGTATTCCTAACGAGTACATCGGTGCCTTGATCGGTCCTGGAGGAAAAGTGATCCAAGAATTGCAAAAAACCACCAAAACAACCATCGTAATTAACGAAGACCCGATTACTGAAGAAGGAATTGTGGAGATTTTAGGTACCAATCAAGCGGGTATTGATGCGGTATTGGCCAAAATTGACTCATTGACCTTCAAACCCGTAGTAGGCCAAGTATATCAAGTAAAAGTCATCAAAATCTTAGATTTTGGGGCTGTAGTGGAATACTTAGACGCACCGGGCAATGAAGTATTGCTCCACGTATCGGAACTAGCTTGGGAACGCACAGAGAACGTTACCGACGTAGTGAATATGGGAGATACTTTCGAAGTGAAATACTTTGGTGTAGACCCTAAAACCAGAAAAGACAAGGTATCTAAAAAAGCCTTAGTCCCTAAACCGGAAGGGTACGAATCCAGACCTCGTCCAGAGCGTAAAGACAATGACCGTGGTCCGAGAAGAAACGACCGAAGAGATGATCGCCGAGATGACCGAAGAGACCGTCCAGAGCGTTCCGATCGAGCACCTCAAAACGATGCTCCTCAAGAGGATTAACCTGCAAAACGCCCGAAAATAATTTCGGGCGTTTTTTTTTATACTATTTTGTAACCTTTTTGCGTTTTACACGTATAATAAGGGTGTGCTACAAAGTGCACCATTAAACGCCCACAAATTCATGAGACAACTCAAGATTACCAAACAGGTAACCAATAGAGAAACCGCGTCATTAGACAAGTATTTACAAGAAATTGGAAAAGTAGATCTGATCACTGCTGAAGAAGAAGTAGAACTAGCTCAACGCATTAAAGCAGGTGACCAGCGGGCTTTAGAAAAACTGACCAAAGCCAATTTAAGGTTTGTGGTCTCTGTAGCTAAACAGTATCAAAACCAAGGACTTACTTTACCGGATTTGATCAACGAGGGAAATCTTGGTTTGATCAAGGCCGCTCAGCGATTCGACGAAACACGTGGATTTAAATTTATTTCCTATGCGGTTTGGTGGATTCGTCAATCCATTCTTCAAGCCCTAGCGGAACAATCTCGTATTGTGCGACTTCCACTGAATAAAATTGGGTCGATTAATAAGATCAACAAAACATTTGCCTTCCTAGAACAAGCACATGAGCGCCAACCTTCAGCAGAGGAAATAGCCAAAGAGTTGGATATGACTGTGGAAGATGTGAAGCAATCACTCAAAAACTCAGGGCGCCATGTATCCATGGATGCACCACTGATCGACGGAGAGGATTCCAACCTGTACGATGTACTCCGTTCTGGCGAATCACCAAACCCTGACAGAGAACTGATGCACGATTCTTTGCGCACAGAAATCGAGCGGGCACTTGAAACCCTCACACCTAGGGAAGCCGATGTAGTTCGTCTGTATTTTGGTTTGGCCGGACAACATTCCATGACCCTAGAAGAAATCGGAGAAACTTTTGACTTGACCCGAGAGCGAGTTCGTCAAATAAAAGAAAAAGCGATTCGACGACTCAAACACACCTCGAGAAGTAAAATCCTAAAAACGTATTTGGGCTAACCTTAAGCCCCTGGTTTCAGGGGCTTTTTTAATGATCGCTATGAGCAAAACACTGATTGCACCCTCTGTACTCGCTGCGGATTTTGCCAATTTAGAAAGAGACATTACCCTGATCAACCAATCTTCGGCTGATTGGTTTCATAT
>DFSJ01000029.1:6323-7067 GCA_002378585.1 Flavobacteriaceae bacterium UBA3440
GCCATAGGTCGTCATGCGCAAAAGCCTCTTGATGTACACTTGATGATCGTTGATCCTGATCGATACATCGATGTATTTGCCGATTTGGGCGCACATGTTTTAAGTGTTCACCTAGAAGCCTGTACCCACCTGCACAGAACTGTTCAGGCGATAAAAGCTAAAGGGATGAAAGCTGGTGTCGCTCTTAATCCTCATACACCCATACATCTATTAGAAGATATTATTCAGGACCTCGACTTAGTGGTTGTGATGAGTGTTAATCCGGGATTTGGGGGGCAAAAGTTCATAGAAAATACCTATGAAAAGGTACGTGCACTCAAGGCCCTTATTCAGCGAAAGTCCAGCCAAGCGTTGATTGAAATCGATGGGGGTGTTCAGTCCTCTAATGCCGCACAACTAGTGGCCGCTGGTGCTGATGTACTCGTAGCGGGAAATTTTGTATTCAGCAGCCCTGAGCCGATCAAAACCATCCAAGAACTTAAACATTTGGTCTGATGAACTACACAGATCTGTTGATTGTTGGAGCAGGACCCATCGGTATATCATGTGCCCTGGCCGCCCAAAAAGCAGGTCTTTCCTATCGGGTAATTGAAAAAGGTTGCTTGACAAACTCTCTGTTTAATTATCCCTTAGACATGCAGTTTTTCTCCTCTTCAGAAAAGCTGGAACTCGAACAAATACCCTTTGTTTCTACATCGGTGAAACCCAGCCGCACAGAAGCCCTCGAATATTACCGCAGGGTTG
>DFSJ01000029.1:7406-18581 GCA_002378585.1 Flavobacteriaceae bacterium UBA3440
TACCTTCGGAAACAAACTTTAAGGTTATCACCGATCTAAATACCTATCGCGCTAAATCGGTTGTTTTAGCTACTGGTTTTTTTGACATACCGGAAACCTTGGGTGTTCCCGGAGAATCACTGAGTAAAGTGACTCATTATTTCCATCAAGCCCACCCCTACTCCATGCAAAAAGTGGCGGTTGTGGGTGCCAGTAATTCAGCGATTGACGCCGCGCTGGCTTGTTATCGAAAAGGAGCTGAAGTTACTTTAATAGTGCGTGGTCCCGAAATCGGAAAACGAGTAAAATACTGGGTAAGACCTGACATCATCAACAGAATTGAAGAAGGATCCATCAAAGCGCACTTTAATACCCAAATTAAAGCCATACATCCCAAATCTATAGAACTCATTCAGGGTGAGCGTACTTGGCAAGAAGATAATGAGTACGTGATCGCTATGACGGGTTACCGACCCGATCTTGATTTTCTATCAAATTTGGGCATTCCTCTGGAAGGGGTGATGAAAAAGCCTGTACACGATTCAGCAACCATGATGACTCCCATTAAAGGATTGTATTTGGCAGGGGTCATTTGCGGTGGTTTGGAAACGCATAAATGGTTTATCGAAAATTCCCGTACACACGGAAAACAAATCGTAACTCATATCCTTGAAAACAACCAAGCGTAAAACCTGGGATCTCCTAAGGTCATTGGGGCCTGGAATTCTTTTTGCCTCCATGGCTGTAGGCACTTCTCACCTAGTACTATCTACAAAAGCGGGGGCGCAATTTGGCTGGTGGGCACTACTTCCTATCGCAGCGGCCAACTGGCTGAAATATCCATTTTTCGAATTCGGTATTCGGTACACCCAAGTTACCGGCAAATCGCTCTTGCAAGGATATTTAGAAAAAGGCAAGGGGTTTTTTAATGCCTACGCCTTGGTTACTTTGGTGAGTTCAATAACCATACTATCCACCCTGTATACCGTTACTGCAGGCTTGATGCTTCAGGTGATTCCATCGTTGAATATACCGCTTCCCGCGATGGTTGGTCTGTTATTGGCTTTAGTCGCCGCCGTTTTAAGCTATGGTCAATACCGTTGGTTAGAAAACAGCCTTAAAGCAGTAGTGACCTTACTGGTAGCCGCCCTGTTAATCACCGTATCGTTGGCCTTATGGGAAGGTCCCGTACCTCAAGACCCCACTTGGGTTTTTCCTGAGGTAAGCGATACAGCTGCTGTATTATTTTGGATCAGTTTGATCGGATGGATGCCTACAGCAGTAGAGGCTTCCAGCTGGGTAAGCATTTGGCGACTGGCCAAAAACAAAAACGAAAAACAAAATTTAACCGAGGCACTCAAAGAATTTAAGTTTGGCTATTGGGTAACTGCGGTATTGGCTGTGCTCTTTTTAATGCTGGGGCTGTATACTTTTTATGGAACTCAAGTAACCCTGAGCAACCAATCCGTGGCATTTGCGGATCAGCTTATCGGGGTTTTTGCCCAACGCATGGGCGCTTGGACCTACCCTGTTGTTGCCTTGGCTGCTTTTGCCACCATGCTGAGCAGTTGTATTACAGCTCATGACGCATTGGGAAGAATCAGTGTCGATACACTCCAAAAATGGAAGGTGATCCATGGCTCAGAAACACAACGCTACTTGGTAATTTTGGTATGGGTATTGGCTCTGGCCAATGCCTGGGTCGTCTGGTATACTGGGGCTCAAATGGGGTGGTTGGTGGCTACCGCCACTACGGTTTCCTTTGTATTGGCCCCTGCGATTGGGTGGTTGAATTTCAGCTTGGTCACCAGTCCGGGGTTTGAGAAATCACAACAACCCAACCGCAAACTGATCATCCAAGCCTACGCTGGAATGATCTTCCTGAGTCTGTTTGCCGGGTATTATTTTTGGTTGCTTTGGGCTTAAAGAACCGCAGAGACCGCCTCCAATTCTGGAGCGATTTTTTTGACTAAGCCCTGTAGCACTTTCCCAGGTCCTACCTCTACAAATTCAGTGACACCCATCTGGGCCATAAACTGAACACTTTGTGTCCATTTTACCGGGGCAGTAAGCTGAGCTATTAGATTTTCTTTGATTTCCAAAGGATCAGTCACTGCCTGAGCGTGTACATTTTGAACTACGGGACAAATGGGCTGGTGAAAAGTCGTTTGCGCAATGGCCTCTGCCAGTGCCGTACGAGCAGGTTCCATGAGCGGAGAGTGAAATGCCCCCCCTACAGGAAGTAGAAGAGCTCTTTTAGCTCCAGCTGCTTTTAACGCTTCGCAGGCCTGTTCCACTGCCGCTAAAGCGCCGGAGATCACCAGTTGTCCAGGACAATTATAATTGGCAGCCACCACAACTCCTGGGGTTTGTACACAAACTTGTTCCACAATTTGATCCGCTAATCCTAAAACAGCAGCCATGGTGCCTTGAGTTAATTCACAAGCGCTTTGCATAGCCATTGCTCGAGCATATACTAAGCGTAAGGCATCTTCCATGGCGAGTGTTTTATTGGCCACTAAAGCGGAAAACTCACCCAACGAATGTCCGGCAACAACATCGGGTTTAAATTGATCTCCCAAAGAAGCAGCTAAAGCTACCGAGTGTAAAAAAATAGCTGGCTGGGTTACTTTAGTTTCTTTAAGATCTTCGGCTGATCCGTCAAACATCAAGCTCGTAATGGAATATCCAAGGACTTTATCTGCTTGGAGCATCATCGTTTGGGCAACGGGGGACTGGTCAAATAAATCTCGACCCATTCCTGGGAATTGGGCCCCTTGGCCTGGAAAAATATATGCTTTCATAGGTTTATTTTGGCTTATGGGACGCTGGGTACCAAGTGGCGTAATGAATATAATTTTGAGCAATTCTGAGGACCTCACCTTGAGTGAGCTCCTCACTAATATCTTTGATTTTTACTGCAGGAACTCCGGCAAATATACTTCCAGAAGGCACATGGGTTCCCTTGGTAAGCACCGCTCCGGCAGCGATAATGCTGTTGGACTCCACCACACAACCGTCCATCACGATACTACCCATACCGATCAAAACACGATCGTGAATGATACATCCGTGTACCAAAGCGTTGTGGCCAATGGATACGTCATCCCCTATTTCAGTGGGATGTGTTTTATACGTGCAATGAACGACTGCTCCATCTTGCACATTGACCCGATTTCCTAGTCGAATATAATTGACATCAGCACGAATCACTGCGTTGTACCAAACACTGCATTGATCACCCATCACTAGGTCACCCACCAAAACTGCATTGGGGGCAATCAAGCAATCTGAGCCCCACTGGGGAGAAATACCGTGTATTGAAATCGGTTCCATGGAATAATTTGGGACAAATATAATTTAATCCAAGTAAATTAAACATCTTCTGGGGATATACGCACTGTCTTCGTATTTTTGTAAAAATGATTGTATATGAGTGCTTACAAAATCACCGCAATACCTACAAAACACCCTGAAATACTAAAGTTCGATTCCAATGGACTTGTTTCTCCACATAAAAATTTTGAGTTTCAATCCATTCAAGAAGCTGAAGAATCCCCGCTAGCACAGCAACTGTTTATGCTGCCGTTTGTCAAAGCCGTTTATTTATCCAGCCACTTTATCGGCATTCACAAATCGGATATAGTAGGCTGGGAAGATGTTCAAGATGAGCTCATTCAGGTATTGGAAGACTACTTAAATAGTGGTGCTCCGGTGGTATCCCAACAGGACCCCATCAGTCAAGCATATACCTTGTATATAGAGACCACTCCTAATCCAGAGGTATTAAAGTTTGCCGCCAACAAAAACATTACTGCCCAAACGGTAGAATACAAAAACGAAGCTCAGGCTGAGCGATCCCCACTTGCCCTCAAATTGTTTTCGTTGAGCTATGTTCAAGAGGTATTTATCGATCAAAATTATGTTTCTATCACCAAAACTCGGGCCCAAGATTGGGAATCTGTAAAAAACGAAGTCAAACAACTCATCCTTGATTTCTTGTCCAGCGGAACACCTGCAGTCTTGCCTGTGGAAAAAAACAGCGCCCAAACACAAGATCCCATCAGTCTTCAAATCATTTCCATCATAGATGAATACATCAAGCCTGCAGTGGCCGGTGATGGTGGAAACATCTTATTTGAATCCTATGATCCTGAATCAAAAGTTGTGTCTGTACTACTTCAAGGGGCCTGTAGCGGGTGCCCTTCCTCCACGTTCACCCTTAAAAACGGTATAGAAAGCATGTTGCAAAACATGATGCCCGGAAAAGTAAATGAAGTGATTGCCACCAATGCTTAAACCCATGAATCAAAAAATTAATCAAATCAAAGAATACGTCCCAGTCAACGAGGTAAAGGATTATTGGGATCATCTAATGGAAATCGTTACCGGTATCATGCCTAACATCATCTATGCGACCCTCATATTATTGGTGGGTATGTGGGTGGTGCGTATCATCAACCGTATGGTGCATCGATTTTTTGAAAAAAAGGACTATGACCTGACGTTGGAATCCTTTTTACAAAGTTTTATCAATATTGCCCTAAAAGCCATTCTGTTTGTACTGGTGATTACGCAGTTAGGGGTAAAATCATCCTCGTTGGTGGCTGTGGTAGGCGCCGCTGGTTTAGCTGTTGGTCTAGCACTTCAAGGATCTCTAGCTAATTTTGCTGGAGGAGTGCTTATTTTAGTATTTAAACCCTTTCGGGTGGGTGATTTCATTGAAGCACAAGGCATCAGTGGAACCGTCAGTGAGATCAGTATTTTTACCACCAAAATCAACACGTTTGCCAACCTCACTGCCGTCATTCCCAATGGTGACCTATCCAACCATACCATCATCAACTACAATACCGAACCCACCAGAAGAGATAACATTATTTTTGGTATAGGCTATTCTTCAGACATCAAAAAGGCCAAAGACCTATTGCTCGAAATATGCATACATGATGTAGATGTATTGAAAGACCCTGAACCTGTAGTGGTTGTCCAAAACCTAGGAGACAGCGCTGTAGAACTCAGTTTGCGTTATTGGGCACAGAATGAGGTATTTTGGGATGCACACTTTAGAATTATTGAATCGGCTAAACTGGCCTTTGACAAAAATGGGATTGAAATACCTTTCCCACAAAGAGTGGTACACCAAATTAAATCGACATAAAAAAATCCTGAGTAGTGCTCAGGATTTTTTTTGAGGTTTGATGGCTATAAAGTCTTTAAGATAACTCGGCTCGAAATAAGCGATATCTTCAAAACGACCAGCTTCAAAGGATCTAAATACCTGCCCGGCCATCTGTGCTGCATGTGGCCAAACGGCTGCGTGGTATTCGGCACCTAGCACAGGATCAATTTCTTTGCATTTATCTGCTCCAGATCCCACAAAATGTAGCTTTTCTTCCAAAAAGATAGATTTTTGAAAATAACCTGGTTCAATCACTTGTGGATGAGGAACCATCAAAGCGTTGCCTTGTGGGTCATAAACACCGAGGTAGACCTCATCCCTACGCGCATCCAAGACAGCCACCGTCCGCGTTTCAGGTCGTAAATACTCTTGGGCTAAAACAGCTAAGGTATCCATAGAAATCAGGGGGATCTGTAGGGCAAAGCACAACCCCTTGGCGGCAGAAACACCAATACGCAGTCCCGTATATGATCCTGGACCTCTGCTTACCCCTACGGCTAAAAGGTCTTGAGGTTGTATACCTTCTTGATCTAATAATTGAGTGATGAGCACATGCAACACTTCAGCGTGGGTATATTGAGCCTCATTCACCGACAAGGAAGAAACACAAATGCCCTGCTGGGATAATCCAACAGAGCATTGAGTGGTTGATGTCTCAATTAAAAGTATCATGCCTAGGCCTCTAGTCGAACACCAAAAAAGTATTCCAATACTTTTAGACGGAAGATATAATTGTACTTAGACTGAATCATAGAAGCTTGAGCAGCATCCAATCTGGATTGGGCTTGACTGTACTCAAAAGCATTCATCATTCCCACTTCAAATCGTTCTCTGGCATAACGCAAAGACAGCGTTCTGGCTTCAAGCGTTTTTAAGGATGCTTGGTACGCGTTAAACGTTCCTTCAACATCTGCGTACGCTTGGTTGACATTGGCCTCTAAATCTAGTGTTTGCTGGGCATATTGAAGCTGGCTGCGCTCCAATTGAATCTTAGATCTTTTAATGGCGTTGTTCAATGAATTACCGTTAAATATGGGGATGTTCATTTGGGCACCATAGGATATACCGTCATTGGTCCATAACTGCTCTTGAAAACCAATTAATTGGCCTGTAAGGCGATCGTAGTTTTGATCAGAATAACGGGTGTTGTAATTAACAAACATACCCACTGTAGGGTATTTTGATCCTTTAGCAATCTGTAGGTCCTTTTTGGCGATATCGACATTGGTCTCTGCCAACTTGATGTCGCCTCTAAATGACATCGCTTTTTCAAAAATCACTTTAGGGTCGTTATTGGCAATATCACTTACAGGAATCGGAATATCTCCATCAACTACGTCAAAATTGACGTAATCTCTGATCTGAAGTAGTTGAGCCAAAGTGATTCGGCCCATAATCACTCTGTTTTGTGTCTCCACAAGCTGTTGCTGCTGACCTGCCAAGGTGGCTTCTAATTCAACAACATCTCCCTGTGGGATAACTCCAGAAGATTGAAGAACCGTAGCGCGTTCCAAATCCTTCTGAGTCACTGTTTTTTGCGCCTCGATGGTCTTTAATGTCTCCTTGGCAGAAACCACTTGTAGATAGGCGTTGACAATATTCAAACGGATGTTATCCTTTAAGTTGTCTAGATTATACGTGGCTGCTAAACGGGACATTTCAGCCCTTTGCAATCGGTATACATTGCGCAATCCATCAAAGACTGTCAATGAAGAACCTAAGTTACCCGATCCAGAAAAAATGGTACTGGACACCAGTGTATTGGTGGTTGGGTCTAAGGCTAAACCGGTGTTTCCAGAAGCGCTCATAGAACCGCTTAAATTGGGTAATAAACGTCCAATAGCATCAGACTTTTCAATCAAACTCTGCTCGTAATCCAATTCAAACTGAGCAATGCTTAAATTATTTTTTTCTGCATAGGCAATGCACTCTTGTAAAGACCATTTCTTTACCTGAGCCTGAACCGAGGTGAGCGCGCATACCAGAACAAAAAGTAGTTGGAATTTTTTCATGTTATATCGCATCACTAGTTGTCTGTTTTCTCTTCTTCAGCCTCATCACCTTTTTTGATAGGCTCTGTCTTGTTCCAAACCTTAACCTTGTCTTCAGCAGTTACCCCGGTAATAATTTCTACATTGATACCATCAGATACACCAATTTCAATATCTCTGCGTTCAAATTTCTGATCTCCGATTAAAACTTCCACATATGGTTTGTCTGTTTTCCGGTCAAATTGCAATACTGCCTCAGGAAGTGACAAAACATCTACCTTGCGTTCGGTGACCAAAGTAGCGTTAGCTGAATACCCTGCGCGTACCAATACATCCTCTTTGATAATGACATCTCCCTCGATTTTGAACTGAACAGCACCCTGTTCTTCAATACCTTTAGGCGAAACAAATCTAAGGGTCGCATCCAAAGTGGTTTTCTCCATAGCCCCTAGACTGATGGAAAGCGGCATACCAATAGATAATTTATTCACTTCGCCCTCATCTACTTTACCTTCAAAAATCATCATGGTCAAATCAGCAATCGTGGCGATGGTTGTACCTGCGTTAAAGTTGTTAGAAAGGATCACTTGGTCCCCTTCCTTAACGGGAATTTCCAATATAGTCCCGCTTACTGTTGCGCGAATGTTGGTGTTTGAAGTAGCTGAACCACCCGCAGAACCTAATTTGATGATCTCATAATCCGACTTGGCATTTTCCAAATCCAAGCGCGCCTGATCAAAACGCAATTTTTGGGTATTAAATTCCTGAGAGGAAATGACCTGTTTTTCAAACAGTTGTTTGTTGCGCGAAAACTCAATTTGCGCATTCGCAAAAGCTACTTCACTTGACTTAACACGCATACTGGCCTGGTTCATGGCTTGTTCGTTGGGAACTACCTTGACCTTAGCTATAAGGTCTCCTGCTTTTACCTTTTCCCCTTCTTTCAAATAAATCCGATCGATGATACCTGAGATCTGCGGCTTAATTTCTACTTCAACTTCAGGAACCACCTTACCTGTAGCGACTGTTTTTGTCTCAATGGTTTGAGGTGCTGCAGATATCGTCTCGTAAATCACGGAGGATTTACTGTTGGACTTAATAAAAAATGCGGCAGCCCAAAGAATGCCGATCACTCCTAGGGATATTCCCGCGTACTTTACAACTTTTTTCATGGATTCAGGTTTGTTACTGTATTAAATTATTCTTCTCTTAATGCATCAATAGGTTTAATGCTGACCGCCCTTTGGGCTGGAATCATTCCGATTAATGTGCCTAAAACAATCATTAGCGCCAGAGCACCTAAGACATAACTGATGGGTACAGTCGGGTTGGCATAGGGAAAGTCACCACCTTCAGTGAGATTACCTACTAAATTCAACACCATAGCTCCCAAAACAATGCCCAATACACCCGCGATTACTGTTAAGAAAACAGACTCCATAATGATCAGCATACGCACTTCACCCGGGGTAGCCCCTAGTGCGCGTCGCACGCCGATTTCACGGGTTCTTTCTTTTACAGAGATCAATAATATATTTCCGATTCCGATAACACCTGCCAAAATAGTGGCCAATCCCACTACCAAAGACAAAAAGGTCATCCCTTGGGCAAAACCCATGATGCGGCCGAAAGCCTCCCCTAAATTAAACGAACCAAATGCTCTTTCATCCTCAGGATCAACCCGATGTCTATTTTTCAAAATCGTTTTTACCTGTTTTTCAACGGCGACTACATCGGCATCATCATAAGCGGCTATCACAAAGTAACCCACGCGATCACCGGTGTTGTAGAGTTTTTGAAATGTAGTAAATGGAATATAAATATCACTGTCGTTGTCAAAACTCACTCCATTTGAATACTTGTGAACTCCAACTACCTGGAAATACACATTGTCGATACGAATAAATGTACCGATAGGATTCACGTCCTTTTCGTATAGTTCAGATTGAGTTCGCTCACCAATCACGCACACTTTTCGACTGAGTTCAATATCTTGATCATTGATAAAACGACCACCGTCGTAAATCTTCTTGGTAGCAATTTTAGTGTAAATCGGATAGTCTCCCAATACTGAGTAGGTACCTGACTTTTGACCGTGTACCGTTAAGGCAGGAGATCCTCCAAAAACACCTTGAGCATTACGCGGAGCGATGTGTTGAATTTCAGGGATTTTATTGGTCAGCGCCGTGGCATCACCCAACCTTAACTCCAGACTCCTTCCTGTTTTAAATCCTTCAAAAGGAATACTGGTGGATTGAGCCCACACAAACATAGAATTCATCGCCACGTCTTTGAATACCTTATCAAAGCCATTATCCAGGCCTTTGGCGGCACCAGCCATCGCTATGTACACAAAAATACCCCACAAAACACCGATCACGGTGATGATGGTTCGGGTTTTGTTTTTTCGAATAGATCCGAATATCTCTTGCCAGGTATTGGCGTCTAATAAAAATCTAAAACTACTCATCCCTCAATGCTATAATAGGTTTGATATCCGCTGCTTTTTTAGCAGGAATATACCCGGCTATTCCACCAAAAATAATCAGGACAATAGTGGCCCCTATGGCTACACCCGTATCTACGTAGGGATTTTTAATGAAATAATCCTCTAAGGTTTCTCCTAGGGCGGTCAATATAGATATCCCGACCACCATACCGATAAATCCAGACAGCGTCGTGATGAAAATAGATTCGAACAAAATGGTATTGATCACTTGACGAGGCGTTGCTCCCAGGGCCTTACGGATCCCCAATTCCTTGGTGCGCTCTTTTACCACAAAAACCATAATATTGCTGATTCCGATTATTCCAGCAATGAGCGTTCCAATACTGAAAAAAGACACTATGATTTGTAGAACCGTGGCAAATTGTTGGTTTTGCTTTAACTGATCAGCCACATTTCTGATAAATATTCCATTGGGATCGCTGGGACTGATGTATTTTTTCTCCCGTATAAAGGTACCCAAACTCTTTTCAAAGGCCATCGCACCAGCGTAACCGATCTCAGGCTTAAAACCTACGATGATCTGATCTACCTTGTCGGTGTTTTTTTCAATTAACTGGGTGGTGGTGTACGGTGTGTAGATTAGTCGTTCTTCATTGTCTCCCCCCTCATCTTGAAAAACACCCACTACCTTATAAGCAAGACCACCTACGTCGATATATGCCCCTAGAGCGGAGGCTCCTTTAAACAAATCTTTTTCAACCATGCGACCAATCACGGCGTGTTTCGCTCTAGAGCGAATATCTTCTTGATTGATGTAACGACCAAACATGATGATGGTTTGTTCTGCAAACTGGTGAGCTGGCGCAACGCCACGGATCGAATAGTTATTGGACTCATTGTTGTACTTCACTACGGCTCCTCGCGAAATTCTCGGGGTAACATAAAGCAAAAACGGATCAAAGTTTTTTTCGATGTCCGCTAAATCACTATTGTCGAATTCGATGCGTCGCTCAGATTTATACCCTTTATACGGTTTTGATGTACGGCCAGGAAATAGAAAAAAGGTGTTGGTGGCATCATCGTTAAAAAACTCGTTAAAGGTGTTTTTTAATCCATTGCCAAAACCAAACAGCACAACAAAAATCAATATTCCTAAAGCCACCGTAAATCCTGAGAGAAATGTTCTCAGTTTATTTTTCAGGATGGTGTCGAAAATCTCTTTCCAAAGATCTCTATTAAACATAAGCCGATGCGCGTTTTTGATTGACTTTTTTATCCTCAACAATGACCCCGTCTTTTAGGATAACAACACGTTTACACATTTCAGCAATATCTGGCTCGTGGGTAACTACCAAAATAGTATTTCCTTTATCATTGATCTGCTGGATTAAATCCATTACCTCATACGATGTTTTGCTGTCCAATGCACCGGTCGGCTCGTCGGCCAACAAAACTTTAGGTTCTGCGGCCATAGCACGAGCGATGGCGACGCGCTGTTTTTGCCCTCCTGAAAGTTCACTGGGTAAATGAGTTGCCCAAGGTTTTAAGCCGACTTGATCCAAATACTCTAATGC
>DFSJ01000051.1:0-21541 GCA_002378585.1 Flavobacteriaceae bacterium UBA3440
TTATTAAATGTGTAATTTATTCGATCAAAATTAACTATTTATATAAAATTGATTAATTTTGTTAACATATGAAGAAATCATCTTTTTTTGTACTGGTCACTGTGATGTCTTTGGCGCTGATTGGGGCAATCTCTGTTCAGGGCTACTGGATTAAACAGTCCATCACTTTAAAAGAAGATCAGTTTAACAATGCTGTATCAGATGTACTGATAGAAACTTCTCAAAAAATTGCGCAACGAGAGGTTTCTGATTATTACGAAGAGTTTTTAAAACTCAAAGATTCAGTGGGAAATCCTGATAAAGCCCACTACAAAAATTTCTTCTTTTTTGATAAAGACCTCAATACCAACGAGACCACATTTTATGCCCATGAAATATTGGAGCAGGATTACAGCGTCGCCAACAAGATGTTTGACAATGGATTTGGCAGAGATTCTTCGCTTATCCGCGCCTATGTCAGCGAACGCACCAAGATGGTTTACAGAGAAGATTTTGGCATTGACGGAAAACGCACCACGATTACGCCCATTACTAAGTTGGCCATCAGCGGAAAACTTACGGAATACGATCGCGTTATTTTAGAGGATGTACTTAAAGAAAGGGCGCGTTTGGTGCCTATTCATGAGCGAATCAGTGTCCAAGAACTAGTTTTGGCTTTAGATCGAGCCTTTGAACTCAGGGGGATTGATATCGATTACGAATTTGGTGTATACAGCAATCAATTGCCCACGAAAATTAAAAGTAGCGGGTTTGAATACAGTTCAGTTAATCCGTATAAGGTGCCTCTTTTTACGGACAATGAGGGTAATAGTGATTTTAGTCTTCACGTTACATTTCCTCAAAAATCCACTTTTCTATGGAGGTCAATACTGGGTACTGCAGTCCTATCTGGGGTATTTAGTCTACTGATTTTATTGGTGTTTGTCAGTGCCATTTATCAATGGATCAAACAAAAAAAGTTATCGGAAATAAAGTCAGATTTCATCAACAACATGACCCACGAGTTCAAGACTCCGATTGCAACAATCAACTTGGCTGTAGAGGCATTGCGCAACCCTAAAATAGCTGGTGATGCGGAAAAATTTGCCAGATACACCCAAATGATTAAAGAGGAAAACAAACGGATGAATGAGCAGGTGGAAAATGTCTTGCAGATTTCCAAGTTAGATAAAAATCAGTTGGACTTGATCCGTCAAGAAGTTGATTTCCACGATGTCATTGAAGATGCGATTGCAGCTGTTTCCTTGATTTTGGATAACAGCGGAGGATATATCCATACCCACTTATCCGCGAACCCATCAGTGGTATCTGTCAGCGAAATGCACATGACCAATGTGGTAGTCAATATTTTAGAAAATGCAGTGAAGTACTCCGGCGAATCCCCAAAGATTGACGTATACACTCAAAACAAGGGAGGTAAACTATTAATATCAATTAAGGATCAAGGTCCGGGTATGAGCAAACAAGTCTTAAAACAAATCTTTGAGAAATTCTACAGAGAACCAACAGGTGATATACACAACATTAAGGGTCATGGGTTGGGGCTGGCTTATGTAAAGAAGATTGTTGAACTACACAAAGGGCAGGTTTATGCCGAAAGTGAAAAAGGGAAAGGCAGTACTTTCCATGTAGAATTACCTTTAAACTAATCAGTTATGGAAACGATGAAAAAAATTTTACTCGTAGAAGATGATCCAAATTTTGGAAGTATTCTTAAGGATTATCTAATGATGAATGACTTTGAAGTAGTCTTGGCCAAAAATGGTATGGAAGGCTTTGAAAAGTTCAAAAAAGAAACCTTTGACGTGTGTATTCTCGACGTCATGATGCCCTACAAAGATGGCTTTACATTGGCTAAAGAGATTCGCGAGAAAGACGACCGCATTCCGATTGTTTTTTTAACGGCAAAAACCATGAAAGAAGATGTGCTCAAAGGGTATAAAGCTGGCGCCGACGACTATCTGAATAAACCGTTCGACTCTGAGGTGCTATTGGTCAAACTCAAAGCGATTATACAGAGAAAATCTACCGCGACACTAGCTGAAAGCAATCAGTTTGAGTTCGAAATAGGGGACTTTCACCTGAATGCAAAGTTGAGGTTTTTAACCTACAAGGATGAACCATCCATTAAGCTGTCTCCCAAAGAAAACGAGTTATTGCGCATGTTGGCGCTCTATCAGAATGATTTGATGCCCAGGGAGCTGGCCTTGACAAAGATATGGAGGGATGATAATTATTTCACCTCAAGGTCCATGGATGTATACATTGCCAAATTGAGAAAATACCTCAAATTAGACCCCAACGTGTCAGTGTTGAATATTCATGGAGAAGGGTTTAGATTGGTAGTTAAAGAGGATTAATCCCTAGTTTTTGAAGCACGCTCTTTGCCTGTATGGTGGGGTTTTCCGCTGAAATCCAATGAATATCGGATTGTCGCCTAAACCAAGTCCCTTGTCTTTTGGCGTAACGCCGCGTATTTGTTTTGATATCTTCGATTGCTTGTTCTCGACTGATCAATCCATCCATAAAGGCAAATACCTCGGTGTAACCTACTGTTTTTAATGCGTTCAATTCCTTGTGCGGGTACAAACTAGACGCCTCGTCAAAAAGTCCTTCCTGGACCATTTGATCTACTCGTTGATTGATTCTTTGATACAGCCATGGTTTAGGTCCTTCCATACCTATGGCGATAGGCTCAAAGTTTTTTGTCGGCTTAGGTTTCCCTAAAAAGCTGCTGTAGGGCTGCTTGCTGGACAAACAGACTGAAAGTGCTCTTATCAACCTCATCGGATTTTGTAGATCAACGACTTGGGCATAACGGGGATCAAGTTCCCAAAGTAAATTTTGTAAGGCCTCAATTCCTGATTCTGCCCATAATTTTTCCACAAAGGCCTTTTCTTTTGGGTTGACTTCAGGAAACTCATCCAGCCCCTGGATTAATGCTTTAATGTACAGTCCACTGCCACCCACTAAAATAACTAGGTTACTTTTTTTGAATAGCTCATCCAAAAGAACACTGGCCTCCCTGGCATAGTCTCCGACGCTGTAAGGATCGTGTATGCTTTTATGCTGGATTAGGTAATGTGGGGCAGAGGAAAGTTCTTGAACAGTGGGTACAGCGGTCCCAATACTCATTTCTCGATAAAACTGCCGACCATCCGCAGAAACAATGGGAGCATTAAGCCAATTGGCTAGTGAAATAGCCAAACTCGTTTTGCCTGATGCGGTGGCACCTAGAATGGTGATTAACGTATTACTATGCGGCTTAACTTTCAAAGGCGTGCCATTTTAAATGAGGTCTTTCCGCTTCGATCCAAACCAGGTAGGCTGGATCAGGGAAGATAGGCGTTAACAACTGTTCAAAAATCTGGGGGTTATTTAATTGATAATTAAGATCAAAATAGGCATAACCGCACACCATCCCATTTTTCATGTAAATACCCGCTCGCTCGCCGATGGTTCGACCTGGTGCGATCCAAACACCGTGCATTGATTGATAGGCCTCAATGAGCGATGAGTTGCTCAACAATTTTTTTTTTCGGTTGTATTTTGGCTTGAGGGTCTTGAGGTAGACATGATGCAATATCTGGGTCATCAGTGAGTTTCCAGAAGGAAATGCCTCAATGTTTTTTGTTTCTTTGAGCACACGCTTGTGGTGATCGTCACTAGACAAGAAAAGTTGATAGGTAGCCTTGTACATGTTTTTGTCTGAAAAAAGATATACCGCTTTTTCATCTTTACTCAAAAGTACAACCACCCCATGAGAATCGGGTATTTGTTGTATCCAGGTCCATTGTTTGTCAGAGACCAGACTTTGTTCCGGGCCTTTGGTCATGGTGTGAAACAAACCTTTTTCCAAATCTTTTTCTAGCAGCACTTGAAATAATTTTAAGGTAGCCAAGGCATCACCGCTAGCTCTATGTCTGTCATGGATGGGTATTCCCAGTGATTTAACCAGTTTCCCCAGTGAATAAGACTCCTGGTCTGGAATCAATTTTTTGGCTAAATCAACGGTACAAACTGTTTTGCGTTCATAGGTATAACCCAATCGGTTGTAGCACAACTTTAAAATTCGATAGTCAAATTGTGCGTTGTGAGCTACCAAGACACAACCTTCGGTGATTTCAATGATTCTCTTGGCTAATTCGTGAAATTTTGGGGCAGTACGCACCATCGAATCACTGATGCCTGTTAGTTTTTCAACAAAAGGCTGTATAGGTGCTTCGGGGTTTACCAGACTGATCAGTTGATCAACTACTTGTAAACCATCAAATTTATAGATGGCCACTTCAGTAATTCCTTCTTGGTTGTATTTACCTCCTGTCGTTTCAAGATCAATAATCGCATACATAGGCTAGTAATTTCGATCGCCAAAAATGGAGCTTCCTATGCGTACCATAGTACTGCCACAGGAAATAGCCGAGGCATAATCTTGACTCATCCCCATGGAAAGTGTATCCCAATGTGAGTGTACTTTGCTCAGCTGGTCGTATACGAATTTCAGGGAGGTGAATTCTTGGATTATCTGTGGCTCATCCGAGGTGAATGTCGCCATACCCATCAATCCTTTGATGCGCACATGGCTGTAGGCGTCCAATTGTTTTGCTGTTGCCCACAAAGCTAACTCTTCAGGATCCCATCCAAATTTTGTCGATTCTTGAGCGATATGGACTTGCAACAAACAGTCGATAACCCGATGGTTCTTTTTGGCCTGTTTTTCAATCTCATCGAGCAGTTCGGGCCGATCTACCCCGTGGATCAATGCCACATAAGGGGCGATGTATTTGACTTTATTGCTTTGCAAATGACCGATCATGTGCCACTGAATATCTTTGGGCATCTCCGACCACTTGGCCGTCATCTCTTGCGCTTTATTTTCGCCAAAAACACGTTGCCCTGCTCGATAAGCAACCATCAAATCTTCAACGGGTTTTGTTTTTGACACAGCCACCAAGGTAACGTGTTGGGGAAGTGAATCTTTGATGCGAAGCAAACGTTCAGTTAGGGACATATTATTTTTCGTAGGCTTGAATAATTTGAAGAGCGACATCCAGTGCGTTGGCCCCGTCTACAAGGTCAACTATGGGTTTTTGGCCCAAGATAATAGCCTGGGCAAATGTTTCCAATTCATCCTGAATGGCGTTGTTGGCTTCAGGAGTGGGGTGTTCAAAATATATTTGCTTGGATGCCCCCTCAGCATTGACCAAGATCATATCAAACGGTCCAGGCTGCTCAGGAGCATCTTTCATTTTGACTACCTCGGTTTTCTTCTCTAGAAAATCAACCGAAACATAGGCATCCTTTTGAAAGAAACGCGATTTACGCATGTTTTTCATGGAGATTCTACTCGCTGTTAAGTTAGCTACACAACCGTTTTCAAAAACTAATCGCGCGTTGGCAATATCCGGTGATTGACTGAGTACCCGTACACCACTCGCCCTAACCTCGACCAGAGGTGATTGAACAACGGATAATATAATATCGATGTCATGGATCATCAAATCCAATACCACCGGTACATCGGTGCCTCTTGGATTAAATTCGGCCAATCGGTGTGTTTCAATAAACATAGGTTGGTCCAAAGCGCTCAAAGCGGCTTTGAAAGCCGGATTAAATCGCTCAACATGTCCCACCTGCCCCAGTACTCCGTAGGTATTGGCGAGTTCGATCAGTTCATGTGCTTGCTCTAGTGTGTGGGTGATTGGTTTTTCAATAAACACGTGTTTGCCTTGGGTAATCGCCTGCTTGGCTACTTCAAAGTGCGCTAGGGTGGGGGTGACGATATCTACCACATCAACAGCCTCAATCAATTCCGCTAAGTGTGCAAAGTGTTTGTAGCCCATCTCTTGACTGAGCAAGGCCGCGTTTTCTTGGTTTGGATCATAAAAACCCACTAAATCGTAGAGCGGGGAGGATTCAGCCAATCTGAGGTGAATTTTACCCAAATGACCCGCACCTAATACACCAATACGCAACTTCATAAAACTATTTTTTTCAAAAATACACATTCCACCTGACCTGGAGAGTCCGTCCTTTTTTTTGTGCTATTTTTGTGGGCCAATGAAAAACCGCATAGACATACAAAACAAAAAAGCCCGGTTCAACTACGAATTACTCGATGGTTTTACGGCGGGTATTGTATTGTCAGGAACAGAAATTAAATCCCTGAGACAGGGAAAAGCCTCTATTGCCGAATCGTTTTGTGAATTCAACGATTCATCGGAGTTATTTGTGGTCAATATGACCATTGAGGAATACGCCCATGGATCACACTATAATCACTTACCTAAGGCTAGTAGAAAGCTGCTGCTCAACAAAAGGGAACTTAAAAAAATACGTCAGGCGGTCAAGATTTCCGGAAATACAGTCGTCCCTACCAGACTTTTTATCAATGATCGGGGATTTGCCAAGCTCAACATCAGTTTAGCTAAAGGAAAGAAACTCTACGATAAACGCGAGACGATTAAAGATAGAGACAACAAAAAACAATTGGATCGCGTAAAAAAAGCTTCTATAAGACACTGATGCACGATACCCACAAACATCAAGGAAAAAGGAGATTACTCGCCCAAACACTGGCTGAAAAAGGAATCGTCGATAAACGCGTATTGTTGGCCATGGAACAAGTGCCTAGGCATTTCTTTTTAGATAGTTCTTTTGAAGAACACGCGTATCAAGACAAGGCGTTCCCAATCGGTTGTGATCAAACTATTTCTCACCCGTATACGGTAGCCTTACAAACTCAGTTAATGGGGCTGTCACCTGGCGATAAGGTCCTAGAAATAGGGACGGGTAGTGGGTACCAAACGGCGGTTTTGGTGCACATGAAACTTCAGGTGTACAGCATAGAAAGGCAGTCGATACTCTTTAAAAAAGCTCAGCTTATTTTACCTAAAATGCGATTAGCTCCTAAAAAAATAATTTTTGGTGATGGTTTTTTGGGATATCCCGATGCAGCTCCTTATCAAGGCATTATTGTTACCGCAGGAGCACCTGATGTGCCCAAAGCATTGATGGCGCAGCTAGCCATTGGAGGTAAGTTGGTGATTCCGGTAGGAAAGGGAACGCAGGAAATGACGGTGCTTACCCGAGTAGATGAAAAGAGTTTTGAGCGTGAAACTCATGGGCAATTTGCCTTTGTTCCCATGTTGGCTCAAAAAAAATGAATGGCTGGCAGTTTTAGGGCCAGCCACTCAAGTTTACCTACAATAAGGGTTCCTGATTTCTGAACACTAACTCTTCTTCAAAGGCGTCAATCAGTACAATACTATCTCGTTTGATCGTTCCTCTCAGCAGTTCTTTGGACAGGTTATTGAGAATTCTCTTCTGAATCATTCGCTTGATGGGTCGGGCCCCGTACTGTGGATCAAATCCTAGTTCAGCTAACAAATCAATTGCCTCAGGGGTTGCATCAATGGTGATTTCTTGCTCAGACAACATTTTTTGCAGTTGTTTGATTTGTAGGGTAACGATCTCTCTAACGTGCTGATGGTTCAGTGGATGAAATAGAATTATATCGTCAATCCTGTTTAAAAATTCAGGACGGACACTTTGTTTTAACAAAGCGAGTACTTTTTCCTGGGCTTGTTCGGCCGCCTTTTCTACATCATTTTGTTCAGCAAATGCCTCGGTGATCAAATGCCCTCCCATGTTGCTAGTCATCACGATGATGCAATTTTTAAAGTCGGCTACTCTACCTTTATTATCGGTTAGTCGACCTTCATCGAGGACCTGTAACAGAATATTGAAGGTGTCGGGGTGTGCTTTTTCGATTTCGTCAAGCAACACCACGGAGTATGGTTTTCTGCGTACGGCTTCTGTTAGTTGACCACCCTCTTCATATCCGACATAGCCAGGAGGCGCCCCAACCAATCGGCTGACGGCATGTTTTTCTTGATACTCACTCATGTCAATGCGGGTCATGGCCGTTTCGTCGTCGAAAAGATAATCAGCTAGCGTTTTGGCCAATTCGGTTTTTCCCACACCGGTAGTACCCAAAAACAAGAAAGAACCTATGGGCTTTTTTTGGTCTTGTAAACCAGCACGTGACCTTCTAATCGCATCGGATACAGCTTGAATAGCTTCCTCTTGTCCGATGACTCTCTTGTGCAATACCTCCTCAAGACCCAATAGCTTTTCCATATCGGACTGCATCATTTTGGTTACCGGTATACCGGTCCATTTGGCAACTACTTCGGCAATATCCTCATAGGTAACGATTTCTTTGATCAACGTTCCTTGATTTTGTTGCGCATCCAATGCTTTTTGAAGCAGGTCTAGTTGCTCTTGAGCTTCTTTGATTTTTCCATAGCGTATTTCAGCTACTAATGCATAGTCTCCATTTCGCTCTGCACGCTCTGCGGCGAGTTTTAATTGTTCTATCAATTCTTTGGTCTTCTGCAGTTGATCAACAGCAGTTTTTTCCGCATCCCATCGGGCCCATAAGGCTTGACGGGTTTCTTTGACGTTAGCCAGTTCACTGTGTAAAGATTTGAGTTTAACCTGGTCATTCTCTCGGGTTATGGCGGCTAGTTCTATCTCCAACTGCATTACCTTACGATCTAATTGGTCCAGTTCCTCAGGCTTAGAATTCATCTCCATCCTCAACTTGGAGGCTGCTTCATCCATCAAGTCAATGGCTTTGTCGGGTAAAAAACGATCGCTGATGTACCTTTGGGATAGCAAGACAGAAGCAATTACTGCTTCATCTTTGATTTGCACTTTGTGGTGGGCTTCATATTTTTCTTTGATACCCCGCAAAATTGATATGGCGCTCTCTGTATCTGGTTCATCAACCATAACTTTTTGAAATCTTCGCTCTAACGCTTTGTCCTTTTCAAAGTATTTTTGATACTCATCCAGCGTAGTAGCCCCAATAGCGCGTAATTCACCCCTAGCCAGTGCAGGCTTCAAGATATTAGCTGCATCCATAGCACCCTCGCCACCTCCGGCCCCTACAAGGGTGTGAATTTCATCGATAAACAAGACGATATCTCCCTCAGCGCCGATCACTTCTTTGACGACTGATTTTAAACGCTCTTCAAATTCACCTTTGTATTTAGCTCCTGCGATAAGTGCACCCATATCCAAGGAATAAATGACTTTGTCTTTTAAGTTTTCCGGCACATCTCCAGTCACAATTCGGTGGGCTAACCCTTCAGCGATGGCCGTTTTACCAACCCCTGGTGATCCGATAAGCATCGGGTTATTTTTGGTTCGTCTGGACAGAATTTGAAGTACTCGACGTATTTCTTCATCCCGGCCAATCACAGGGTCCAATAATCCTTTGTCTGCCGCCTCATTAAGGTTTTTAGCATATTTTTCGAGTGATTGGTAATGCGATTCAGCATCCTTTGATTTCACAGGCTCTCCTTTGCGCAGTTCTTTAACCGCTTTGGTGAGGTCTTTCTCGTTAATCCCTTGATCTTTCAGAATACTCGCTGCTCTTTGACTACCGTCCAACAGCGCGAGCAAAAGATGTTCTACCGTGGTGAATTCGTCTCCTAGTTTTTTGGCCCATGCAGTTCCTTTTTGCAACACATCAATAGCCGTTCGACTCCATTGAAGGTTTCCTCCCGTGACTTTGGGCAGGCTGGTCAGGGCAAGATTGGCCTGGTTTTTTAGTTGATCTACATTTCCTCCTACTTTTTTAAGTAAGTAGATGACGGCGTGTTCATCACCCTCGATAAGTGAGGACAGTACATGTACAGGTTCCACGGTAGCGTGTCCGGATTGCTGCGCGATCATTTGTGCAGATTCAATGATCTCTTGTGCCTTTATGGTGTATTGATTCAATTGCATAGCTCGTAGATGTTTGTGTATCTTTGCACTCATTAGTGCAACATTAGGTCCACGGTTACAAATCGGACATTTTGTCCAACTAAGCCATTGGATATAAGACATTTAGGCATTATTCTCTTTTAAGTCATTTAGTATGAGTTTGTTAAAAAAATGGTTTGCAACCGACAAAAAGTCAGCTCAACCCCAATCACAGGCCAGCGATGTTCCGGAAAATTTTTGGATCCCCTTGACTTCGATGGAACAGATGGATGCATGGAACACGGAACAAGAACACCCCATCTATGTCTTTAAACATTCCACAAGTTGTGGTGTGTCCAAAATGGTTCTCAAGGATATAACCCAACGTTTAACAACCCAACGCGGCCCAGGAACTTATTTTTTGTTGCATTTAATTGAAAATAGAGCCATTTCCAATGAAATTGCTACTCGATTTGGTGTCGTACATCAATCACCTCAATTCTTAAAGATAGAACAGGGTAGGTGTTCGCTACACGAGGCTCACTACAGTATATTAGACCATTCGTGGTCTGCCTAGGTGTTGATTGTCGTTTGATAACTCACTACATATTTGACTCGTCCTATGGACGTTTTATCAGCCCAAGTACTTAATTTTACAGCCATAAAATAATCCCATGGAAAGAGACCACATCATTTTTGACCTGATTCAAGACGAAGAACACAGACAACGCGAGGGCATAGAGCTTATTGCTTCGGAAAACTTCACCTCTCCAGAAGTGATGGAGGCTGCAGGTTCCGTATTGACCAACAAATATGCGGAAGGTTACCCTGGGAAGAGATACTACGGAGGCTGTCAAGTAGTAGACCAAGTCGAGCAAATTGCCATTGATCGCGCCAAAGCTCTTTTTGGTGCCGCCTATGCCAATGTTCAACCTCACTCTGGTTCCCAAGCTAATGCCTCGGTATACCACGCATGTCTTACACCGGGAGATACCATTTTAGGATTTGATCTTTCACACGGAGGACACTTAACTCATGGATCTCCAGTTAATTTTTCTGGGAGACTTTACCGACCTGTATTCTATGGCGTAGAGCAAGAGACGGGTCGTTTGAACTACGATAAGATTGAGGAAATTGCTCTAGCTGAAAAACCAAAAATGATTATCGCAGGTGCTTCTGCGTATTCAAGAGATATGGATTTTGCTCGATTTAGAGCTATTGCAGACCGTGTAGGGGCATTGCTTTTGGCGGATATATCGCATCCAGCAGGTTTGATCGCTAAAGGATTGCTCAACGATCCAATTCCTCATTGTCATATAGTGACCACCACGACACACAAAACGTTGAGAGGCCCCAGAGGTGGATTAATCCTTATGGGTCAAGATTTTGAGAACCCTATGGGACTTAAAGGCCCTAAAGGGGAAATACGTATGATGTCCACTTTACTTGATCTTGCAGTCTTTCCCGGTAATCAAGGTGGCCCATTGGAACACATTATAGCAGCTAAAGCCGTAGCTTTTGGTCAATGCTTGACCGATGAGTTTTTGCATTACGCCATTCAGGTACAAAAAAATGCCCAAGCCCTAGCTCATGCATTTGTCAAAAGAGATTATCACCTGATTTCAGGGGGGACAGACAACCATATGATGTTAATTGATTTGCGCAATAAAAACATTACAGGTAAAGAAGCAGAAAATGTTCTAGTTGCGGCAGATATTACCGCCAACAAAAACATGGTGCCTTTTGACGATAAATCCCCTTTTGTTACCTCAGGAATTCGATTTGGAACTCCAGCGGTAACCACCCGTGGGTTAAAAGAGTCGGATATGGAAACTATAGCCGCTTTGGTGGATAAAGTGTTGACCCACAAAGACGACGCTACAGTGATCGCCCAAGTGAAAGAGGAGGTAAATGCTTTGATGGGGGAGCGGCCTTTATTTGTAGGCCAATAAAAAAGGGCAAGAGGTCCACATCGCACCGCTACAACCTCATACCCTTGCTGTGTTCCCACCCTGGGGGATTTTGAGGGAGCTGGTCGTGTAGGTCTTGCCCGGCGCAAATATAACGCCTTTTCTATTTTGAACAAGGAGTTAAAGGCTTTAAATTTATGTTCTGTAACGACTTCATTTACTATGACAAAGCCTACTTTTAGTGCCCTTTTATGGGTTATTTTGCTTGTATCTTGCGGGCAAAAGTCTGCTGTAAAGCCAGTAACTTCCCTAGTTTTGACTCCTGTTCAAAAAATGTATGCGCAAGGGGACACCTTGAATTTTTCCTGGAAAAATCCTTCAGCAGTGGCTTTTGATTCCGTAACCTTTTCATTATCTGGTACGTCCATAGCACATACCGATGATTACTTGGTGTTAAATGCCTCTGTCCTTGGGGAACAATCCATAGAATGGGTTGGTTATCAGCAAGATAAAGAGGTAGCTCAAGGAGCGTTGAAGGTAAAGATTTTGGCCAATAAAGCCCCGAAATTATACACCTATGAAATCATAGCGTCCTATCCTCACGATATGGAAGCCTACACCCAAGGGCTTGAATTTTCTAACGGAATCTTATATGAAAGCACCGGTTTATTGGGTTTTTCTTCGCTTCGAAAAGTAGATTACAAAACTGGTGTAGTGTTGAAACAACACAATTTGCCCGAAGATGTTTTTGGGGAGGGACTCACTATTTATGGTGATCAATTATATCAATTGACCTGGCAGAGTGGATTTGGCTATATCTATGACCTAGAATTTAATGAAATTGGGAGATTTGCTTACGGTAAGAGCAAAGAAGGGTGGGGATTGGCCCACAATGAAAAGCAGCTATTTAAAAGCGATGGTACGGACCGTATATGGATTTTACAGCCCACAGACGGATCAGAAATCGCTCAGTTTTCGACAGTTACTCACCAAGGGTTTTTTAACAGAGCCAATGAACTCGAGTACGTAGACGGAAAAATCTATGCCAATGTATACCAAAAGGAGTCTATGATGATTATCGATGCCAACAGTGGGGCCATTGAGGGAATTGTGGATTTCTCTGGACTGAAACAAAAAGTCACCCAACATCCAGCACTTGATGTGCTGAACGGGGTAGCCTACCACCCTGAGCACCAAAGTTTTTTTGTAACCGGAAAAAAATGGGATCGTTTGTTTGAGGTCCGAATCGTCCCAAAATCATGATGACACATCAACCTTTAGTCGTACTAGTCACTGGAGCATCCTCAGGGATCGGTCAATCGATCAGCACCTATTTGGGCCAAAAAGGGTGTCTGGTTTATGGGACTGCGAGAAATCCTGAAGCCTGCAGTCATCCAGAACACTACACCTTGCTGGCTTTGGACGTGCAACAATCATCGACCATTGATTCAACTGTAAATCATATTATAGCGCTGCACGGTCGTATTGATGTATTGATAAACAATGCTGGAGTAGGTATAACAGGGCCTGTTGAATATACGCCGCTAGTCGAGATTGATAAAGTATTCGATATTAATTTGAAAGGTCCAATTCGGATGCTTCACGCCGTACTTCCGCATATGAGAAATCAAGGAAGTGGTTTAGTCATCAACATTACTTCAATTGCCGGGTCTATGGGGTTGCCTTTTCGCGGATTGTACTCGGCGACTAAATCAGCCCTTTCCCTTATCACTGAATCCTTGCGCATGGAGTGTGCCCCATTTGGCGTCAAGCTGTGTACGGTTGCTCCAGGGGATTACGCCACAAATATAGCTTCAGGCCGATACCATAGTCCTCTGGATACATCTGGCCCCTATCATCCTCAGTACGATAAAACACTGGAGGGTATGAATGCACATGTTCATCAGGGGTCAAATCCGGATGAAGTGGCTCATTTGGTATGGAAAATCATGCAGACCAAACAGCCAAAAGTACACTACCGAGTAGGAAAACCACTACAAAAAGCAGCTGTGTGGATTAAATACATATTGCCTGACACTTTATTTGAACGATTATTGCTTAAATTTTACGCTTAAAACCTATACTATGAAGTTTTTTATCGACACTGCCAACCTTGATCAGATCCGTGAAGCTCAATCTTTGGGCGTTCTAGATGGAGTAACTACCAATCCCTCCTTAATGGCTAAAGAAGGTATCTCGGGTCAACAAGCTATCTTAGACCATTACAAGTCCATTTGTCAATTGGTTGACGGAGATGTCTCCGCTGAGGTGATCGCTACAGAATATGAGGCGATGATTGAAGAAGGTAAAATTCTTGCAGCCCTTCACCCCCAAATTGTCGTGAAGGTTCCGATGATCAAAGACGGTATCAAGGCGATCAAATATTTTAGCGATCAGGGGATTCGCACCAACTGTACGTTAGTTTTCTCCGTAGGCCAAGCTTTACTGGCAGCCAAAGCAGGAGCTACCTATGTTTCTCCATTTATTGGGCGCTTAGACGATATTTCGACGGATGGATTGCACCTTATTGCCGAAATCAGGGGCATCTATGACAATTACGACTTCCCTACACAGATTTTGGCTGCGTCGGTACGACATACGATGCACGTAATTGATTGTGCTAAGATTGGTGCTGATGTGATGACTGGACCACTATCGTCAATTACCGGACTGTTGAAACACCCCTTAACCGATTCAGGTCTGGCGCAATTTTTAGCTGATTATAACCGAGCCAATGGATAATTAATCAAATAAAACCAGGTCCTAGTCACCTGGTTTTTTATTTGTTTTGGAAGCTTGTTTGCAGGTTGGCAAATCCGTTGACGATTTTACCATTTTCCAGTACGACACTTTTAAATGCATTATCCCAAATCAATCTGTTTTGAAGATCTTCGGGGTTGATGGAGCGGTATTGTAGCTGGGGCTGCATGTCGTATTCTTGAATCGTTGCAGACCAGTGTACGGCATCTTGATCTGGGCTAATCCCTATAAATTGGTATTCAGGCCATTTTTTTTGAAGTTCAGCCACTTTTTGTTGAATTCTGTAGAGCATTCCTTCGTATTTCGTGGACCAGAAGTAGATCACCACTTTGCGGTCTTCAGTTAACTTGCGAAGATTGGTCAATTTACCTTGATGATCCACAATAGGTAAAGGTAATACGTCTCGATCAGGTTGTAGTGAAATAATGGATTGGTACACATCATTTAACTCTTCAGCGTATCTATTTTCTTTTAGATAGGGTGCGAACACCTGATAGAACTGGGTGATTCTCGCCTCAGTATCCTGAGATTTAACCCAATACTGCAAAGCTAGTTGTCTCATCAACTGGTCTTTTAACAAACGATCCTCTACTAAACTATCGATGATATTGAGCTTGTGTAGGTTAAAATGTAGAGGTTTTTCAGGTGTAGGGATAATGCCACACTGATCTGTACACGCCTCATAGGCCATATTGCCTAAATGAAATTTCATGAATTGGAAATACGGTTTGAAATGACTCAAATCGCGATTATTGCGCTCTATATTTTTTCTGTAGTCAAAAAAAGCAGCAGGAAAGTCTTTTACCTGGGGACTGTTTTCGTGAAAGAACGGGTATTTTTCCTTGTGAACATAAAGATTGTAATCAATATTGGCAGCTACCATAGACACGGCTCTTTCAGACAAGGTTACCTCTCGTTGTAGATCACTGAGCATAGTTAGCTTGTCAGCCCTTATGGTTTCAATCAATTGATGGAAAGGTTCAGGATCTAGTACATAGTTTTTTTCGATGCTGTACGACTCTCGTTCATTGGTTAAGAACATTTCTAAAATGAAATTGTTCAATTCTGAACCTCGTCCTGAGAATACCAGGGATTCGTCAAAGGATACAGTATTTATTCGAATGTGAATACTGTCTCCCTTCTGTAAATACACGTAGTTGTATTCAGGCGGGTGATCAAAGTGATACAATCCTTCTTCAAGTCCTTCTAGTCGCATGGAAAAACGACCATTTTGATCTAGATAGGCCGTATCAATCAATGCCTCTTCACGATGTAGGGTAACATAATTACTGGTGGGATTAACAATGGTGCCACTGAAATAGGTGGGCTGGGTTTTGGGGTCAATAGCCCCGCAACCTACCAAAATTATCAGAAAAAAGACACCTAGATACCTCATATAATCACAGGATGTAAATGTACTTTAACCTGTAAAGACAGGTCGTTAATGCTTCGTTAAAACTAAGGTGTGTCATTTGTTGGTTTGGACCAATGGGTTTGCCTATTTTTGCACCAAAATATAAAACATGCTATCTGTTTCCAATCTTTCTGTTCAATTTGGTAAAAGAGTCCTTTTTGACGAGGTAAATATCGTTTTTTCTCAAGGGAATTGCTACGGGGTTATCGGTGCCAACGGGGCTGGTAAATCTACATTTCTTAAAATGTTGGCACTAAAAGCGGACCCAACATCCGGAAAAGTGATTCTTGAGCCCGGTAAGCGCATGTCTGTATTAGAACAGAACCACAACGCTTACGATCAAGACACCGTACTAAATGCTGTGCTTAAAGGGAATCAAGTACTGTTTGCCATCAAACAGGAAATCGATGCTTTGTATGCCGATTACAGCGATGAAAACGCGGAACGCATCGGCGAATTACAAGTGACCTTTGAGGAATTAAATGGATGGAATGCCGATAGCGAGGCAGCTGCTTTGATTTCTAATTTAGGGATTGAAGAAAGTTTACATCATCAATTGATGGGTGATATAGATCCTAAATTAAAAGTGCGCGTACTGCTGGCACAAGCACTTTTTGGTAATCCAGATGTTTTGGTCATGGATGAACCTACCAACGACTTGGACTATGAAACCATTCAGTGGTTGGAGGATTTTTTGGCCACCTATGAGAATACGGTCATTGTCGTTTCCCACGATAGACACTTTTTGGATGCCGTATGTACCCACATCGTAGATATTGATTTTAGTAAACTCAACTTGTTTTCTGGCAACTATACTTTTTGGTACGAAAGCAGCCAGCTTGCCGCTAGACAGCGCGCTCAGCAAAATAAAAAGGCGGAAGAAAAAGCGAAAGAGCTTCAGGAGTTTATCATGCGTTTTAGCGCAAACGTGGCCAAGAGTAAACAGGCCACTTCTAGAAAGAAAATGTTGTCAAAATTGAATATTGAAGAAATAAAGCCATCCAGCAGAAGGTATCCAGCGATCATATTTGATAGCGAACGCGAAGCGGGTGATCAAATTCTGACTATTCAAGGGTTGTCGGCTACTTCTGAAGATGGAATCACTTTATTTTCTGGTGTAGATCTCAATTTAACTAAAGGGGATAAGGTGGTTGTTTACTCTAAAGACGCTCGAGCAACTTCAGCTTTTTATGAAATTCTAGCCCATAACAAAACTCCTGACCAAGGTCAATTTCAGTGGGGGATAACGACCACACAATCGTATTTGCCATTTGACAATAGTTCCTTTTTTGCCCAAGCATTGAGTTTGGTTGATTGGTTGCGTCAGTGGGCAAAAACCGAGCAAGAACGCGAGGAAGTGTTTGTGCGAGGTTTTTTGGGCAAAATGCTTTTCAGTGGTGAAGAAGCTCTAAAAAAATCAACCGTCTTGTCCGGTGGAGAAAAGGTGCGCTGTATGTTGAGCAGAATGATGATGATTCGCGCCAATGTGCTAATGCTTGACGAGCCTACTAATCACCTTGATTTGGAAAGTATAACTGCGTTTAACAATTCCCTAAAACAATTTAAAGGTACTGTGCTGTTGACAACTCATGACCATGAGTTCGCGCAAACTGTAGGGAATAGGGTAGTGGAGTTGACACCCAAAGGGGTCATCGATCGTTACCTTACTTTTGATGACTACATGACAGATCCTGGGGTTAAAGCACTTCGTGAAAAAATGTACAGCTAGTTATTTACTAGCGCAGAGTAGCGTTGAACTGTTGCTCAAAAGCAGTTAACAGTTTTTTCATCGACTGGTCTATTTGCCCATCAGTCAGTGTTTGTTCCGGATCGCTTAGGGTAAACCTCAAGCCATACGACTTCTTGTCTGCACCGATATTCTTTCCGCTGTACACATCAAAAAGAGTCACCTCCGTCAAAAGATTTCCGATCGCGCTGTGCGCTAAATTTCTGAGCGCTTCAAAAGTGATGTTTTCTCCCACCAATAAGGCCAAATCCCTAGATACACTGGGGTATTTTGGTATGGACTTGAATTTGATTTCTTCTTTTTGAAGCATGGAGTGAATTTGATCCCAATCCAGCTCAGCATAGGCAACCGGAGTTTTGATGTCGTAGGATTCTGTGAGTTTTTGCTCCACCATCCCTAAACTCAATAATAATTCTTCTCCAGCGTAATAATGCAAACATTCCGTAAAGGGATACCTTACTTCTATCGAGGTATGCGTCACCGCAATGCGACACCGGACCAACAACTGTTCACAGGTTGATTTTAGGGCAAAAAAGTCTGCACCAGGTGCCTGTGAGTTCCATTGGTCATCGTGTAATTTTCCAACACCCCAAAGGCATAAATGCCTGTGCTCTTTTCTTCCCTGTGTTGTTTGTAGGTATGTTTTTCCAAATTCAAACAACCGCTGATTGCTCCATTTTCTGTTGTTGTTGTGTTTGATCACCTCAAGTCCAGAAAAAAGCATTGATGTTCTCAGCTGAGCCAAATCTTGACTCAATGGATTGAGTATATCTACCGCCTTAGTTTCGTTGGTTAAGGGAACTGTTTCTTGTTTTTTCGCCGACGTAAGACTATTGGTCATGATCTCAAAAAAACCTGTGCTGGCTAGATAATCACCCACTGATTTTTGTACCAGGTGGATGTCATTTTTTTCTACCAAGGCAATAGACGCATGGAGTTTACTAGAATAGTCAATTTGGTTATATCCGTAAACTCTGAGTATTTCCTCAACCACATCCACTTCGCGTAAAACATCCACCCTGTATGGAGGAATAGCTAATCCCATACCGGTTTCTGTACTGTTTAAAATTTTGATTTCCAATGAGGTCAAGATAGACTTGATAGTGTCAACAGGAATTTCCTGGCCGATTAATTGTTTTATTTTTTCAAAGCTTAAAAACACTTGCTGGGCTTTCGCTTTTTTGGGATATAAATCTTCGATTTCAGAGGAAATATGCCCGCCTGCGATTTCTTTAATCAAAAGAGCGGCTCTTTTGAGTGCAGATTCTACCAATTCAATATCGATTCCCCGTTCAAATCTAAAAGACGCATCGGTAGATAATCCATGACGCTTGGCTGTTTTTCGGATAGATACCGGATTAAAATAGGCAGATTCAAGAAAAATATTCTTGGTTTCAGTGGTTACTCCTGAATCAAGTCCGCCAAATACTCCGGCGATACACAGTGGCTTTTTGGTGTCGCAGATCATTAAATCCTCAGAGTGAAGTATTCTTTCGACGCCATCAAGGGTTGTGAATTTGGTGCCTAAATCAACTGTACGCACAATTATTTTCCCTCCCTCAATTCGGTCAGCATCAAATGCATGCAAAGGCTGCCCTATTTCGTGAAGCACGTAGTTGGTTGCATCAACCACATTGTTAATCGGCTTTAGTCCAATTGATTTCAATCTGTTCTGAAGCCAGCTCGGACTGGGTTGTACAGTCAATCCAGATATAGTCAGTCCACAATACCTGGGGGCAAGGGATACATCATCTACTTGAACTGAGATGGGATTGGTTCGGTTCTCTACGGTAAACCCAGAGGTTGAAGGAAAAATCAATTCTTTGTTGATCCCTTGTTGTTTCATTCCGGCTCTTAGGTCTCGGGCTACCCCATAATGACTCATGGCATCAGCCCTATTTGGCGTCAATCCAATTTCAAAGACTTGGTCTTTGTCTATGTTAAATAAATTGCTCAACAAAGTTCCAGGCTGGGGACTATCCGCTAAAATCATGATGCCACTGTGATCAGTGCCCAAGCCTATTTCATCTTCTGCACAGATCATACCGTGGCTCTCCACCCCCCTGATTTTTCCTTTTTCAAGGGTCCAAGGCGTTCCTTGTGTTGGGTAAATTGTAGTCCCCACGGGAGCCACTACCACAGTGAGTCCAGCGGCTGCGTTGGCAGCACCACAAACTATAGACAGCACCTTGCCATTTCCTACATCCACCGTGGTCACTTGCAGGCGATCAGCATTGGGGTGTTTTTCAGCCGTAAGTATTTTGCCGACTACCAGTCCTTGAAGCCCTCCTTTAATGCTTTCAAATGGCTCTATTCCCTCAACTTCTAGTCCTAAGTCGGTAAGTAGGGTGGCTGTTTTATCTGCGTTCCAGTCTGTAGGCACAAACTGTTTCATCCATTGATAGGAAATCTTCATGTCTTTGCATAATTCAGGTCACAAATATAATTAATGCCCACCAAGCAAACGAGGTTGTTTTTGATTAATTGGGATCACCTATCTTTGTTTTTTAACAATATCATGAAGAAACTACTTTTTTGCATCCTGATGGCGTCTCTAATGGTTAGTTGCCAAAAAACCACTAGTAAGAAAGTCTCTTTACAGGGAGATTGGTTGGGATCATTAACTGTGAAAGATGGAAATCAGATAAATTTTTTGATGAACCTTGACCAACAGGATCAACAATGGCAAATGACCCTTTACAACGATCGAGAAACGATTGTCTATGATCAAGTGCGTGTGGAGGGCGATTCACTATGGATTGCGCTAGCACCGTACGATGCGGTGATTAAAGCCAAGTACACCTCGGGGATTCTTCAAGGAGTCTACCACAAAGAGGACCTTAACCGCAGTACGCCATTTAGCGCGGTACCTGGGACACCTGGTTCTGAAAATCCAACAACTTCAGCATCCATCAATGTAGATGGCAGTTGGAAAGCAACTTTTTTTCCAAAACCGGATGTGGTCGATATCGCGCAAGCTGATCTAGAACAAGTAGGAACAAAAGTTAGGGGCACCGTGAGAACACCTACGGGTGATTACAGGTATTTGTCTGGATACGTATTCGGAGATAGTTTGCGCCTCTCGACTTTTGATGGAGCACATCCCTATTTGTTTTTGGCCAAATATACCGATCGAGGACTTGAAGGGCAGTTTTACTATGAAAATCATATGCAAACTCCCTTTTTATGGAGTAGAGACGAAACTTTTAGTTTAGATCTTTGGATGCAACAACATCCTATGGCTGACAGCAAATTACCTGTAGAGTTTACGTTTATGGACACAGAAGGCGAGACGGTAAATTATCCGGATGCTGTTTGGAAAGATAAGGTAGTGGTCTTACAGGTGATGGGTTCTTGGTGTCCCAACTGTTTGGACGAAACAAAATTTTTAATTGACTATTTAGCGAATAATCCAAATCCAGATCTGGCAGTAATTGCCTTGGCTGTCGAATACGCCCCAACAGAGGAACGTGCTTGGCAGCGTCTGAAAAATCTAAAATCTAGATTTTCTATTCCTTACCCGGTTACGCTCGCTCAATTTGGGACCTCAGATAAAGTAAAGGCGCAAACAATTTTACCTTTTATCGGGGAGATTAAGTCTTATCCGACGATGGTTATCTTGGATAAACAAGGGAAGGTTTTTGAGGTGCACTCCGGTTTTGATGGCCCTGCCACCGGGGAAGCGCACGTGCGTTTTAAAGCAGAATTTGACCGAAAAATAAATGAGCTTTTGTCGCGCGATTAACGATCAATCGGACTCAGTTTAACGATTTCGTGTAAGTCGTCATCCAGAATTTCTTTTTTGCGGTCGGCAAACATTAAAAACTGCTCGTACACAATATCTAGCTGAGTTTTTGTCAGCTCGTAACCGACTAATTTGGCCCTGTATGCCAAGGCAGCCCGGCCAGACCTTGCCGTGAGAATGATCGATGAAGCATTGACACCTACATC
>DFSJ01000051.1:21855-44746 GCA_002378585.1 Flavobacteriaceae bacterium UBA3440
CCTGAGCTGTGGGCAAATGCGTTGGCCCCAACGATTGCTTTGTTGGGTTGAACAATCATACCCATATGATGGGAGACCATTTGGCTGGTACTGTAGAGCAGTCGGCTATTTACCCTAGAATCTAGGTTTAGGTGTGGGTGTTGTCGGAGCACCATAACCACCTCTTCAAGTGAGGTATTTCCTGCGCGTTCGCCTATTCCGTTGATGGTGCATTCAATTTGACGCGCACCATTAATGACACCTTCAATTGAATTGGCTGTAGCCAATCCCAGGTCGTTGTGGCAATGACACGACAAAATGGCTTTTTCTATCCCTTTTACGTTTTCTTTGAGGTATTTTATTTTCGCTCCGTATTCCGCAGGCAAACAATAACCTGTGGTGTCCGGAATATTGAGCACAGTGGCACCTGCTTTAATCACCGCTTCACACACTCTGGCTAGATATTCGTTATCTGTCCTTCCAGCATCTTCTGCATAAAATTCAACGTCTTCCACAAAAGTTTTGGCGTAGGAGACTGCAGAAACAGCTCGTTCTATAATTTGTTCTCTTGTAGCGTTGAATTTGTACTTAATGTGCGAATCCGACGTACCTATACCGGTATGAATCCGCGGTCTTTTGGCCGCTTTTAGGGCCTCGGCAGCCACTTCAATATCTTTTTGAACAGAACGCGTTAAGCCGCAAACGGTAGCGTTTTTTACTAGGGCGGCTACTTGGGCAACAGCCTTAAAATCTCCAGGACTGGATACGGGAAATCCCGCTTCAATCACGTCGACGCCTAATTCATCCAAGCGCGCAGCAATTTCTAACTTTTGAGGTGCGTCGAGTTTACAGCCTGGAACTTGTTCTCCATCTCTAAGGGTGGTATCAAAAATCTGAACTAATTCTTTACTCATTATAATTGCTTAGTTTTGGTGCAAGTAACAAATAACGCCACAACTGAGCAAATCAAAGCTGTGCTCTACTAAGAAATACAATGTTAACTTGGCTCAGTTACTGACTATTAAGCTAAAATACAACATTTTAGGACAAGTACATTACGATGACAAATACGCAAAAAGACCCCTTATTTGTTCTGATAAAATCACTGACTAAGTCTGAAAAAAGACAGTTTAAACTCTATGTAGGGCGTTTAGATGTCAATGTAGATTCCAAGTTTATTTTGCTCTTTCACCTGATGGAGAAAAGTAAAACGTATAACGAGGAAGAAATCATTAAAAGTGGGATTGTAGCCAAAACCCAAATCTCTAATTTGAAGGCCCACCTGTACAAGCAAATACTGATCAGTTTACGCCTAAATCCTGCCCATCATAATATTCGAATTCAGTTGAGGGAACAACTTGACTTTGCCACCATTTTATACCACAAAGGGCTATATCGCCAAAGTTTGAAAATTCTAGAAAAAGCCAAGAATACAGCCATTGCTCATCAAGAAAAAAGCATTGCGCATGAGATTGTTGAGCTGGAAAAAGTAATTGAAACACAGTATTTTGCCAAGAGTACTTCTGATCGCGTGCTTTCACTGGTAAAACAGACACAAGAATTAGTTTCCCAAAATACCGTAGCTAGTCAATGGTCTAATTTGTCTTTGCAGCTTTATGCCATGATGTTGCAATTTGGCTATGCGCGCACAGCTCAAGAACAAGAAAAGGTCCGTGCTTTTTTCGAAATGAACGCCCCTCTAGAGCATATGGATGAGTGGGGGATTCGCGAAAAACTATGGTATTATAAAGCGCATCTCTGGTATCATTTTTTGCTGCAAGACTTTTTAACCTGTTATAAGTATGCCCATAAGTGGGTTCAATTGTTTGATGAGCATCCTGAAATGATACAGTTTCATCCAGTTTTTTACCTCAAGGGAAATAATTATCTGATGGAGAGTTTATTCTACTTAAGGTATCGCTCTTTGTATGAACGCACGTTAGAACAACTCGAATTCAAAACAAAGCTGGCAGAGTTTCCTCATAACGAGAACATCAGCAGTCTCACATTTCTGTACCTCGCTAGCCACAGAATGAACCTTCATTTTATGAAGGGTAGTTTTAATCAAGGTCTAGATCGTATACCACAAATAGAGGCCGGTATTTTACTGCATAAAGATCGATTGGACAAACACCATGTAATGGTCTTGTATTACAAGATTGCGTGCATGTATTTTGGCTCTGGGGATTACAAAAAATCCATTGAGTATCTCAAAAAAATCATCGCCAATAAGGACTTGTACATGAGAGAGGATTTAATGTGTTTTTCCAGGTTGTTGAGTTTGATTGCCCATTATGAAGCTGGAATGGATTACCACTTAGAGATTCAGCTCAAGGCGACCTATAAATTTTTGTTGCGAATGAATGACCTTCAGCAAGTACAAAAAGAAATGATGCGGTTTATGAAGCGTTTGGGGTCTATATTTCCTCAGGATTTGCCCCAAGCATTTCAGGAATTATACGATCGATTGTCCGTGCTTGAAAATCATCCAATTGAAAAAAGGGCCTTTTTATACCTCGATGTGCTCTCTTGGTTAGAAAGTCATCTTCAGAAAAGGCCCTTTGCAGAGTTAATTATCGAAAAAGCTAAAAAGGACCGTTAGTCACGACTTTTTATTAAATCACCAGATCCTACAATTTTGCTATCAATTTTTTTAGGATTCCCGCGGTAATAGATATCCCCAGACCCTACAATTTTAGCGCTGAGTAAATCGCTCACCGAAACCGATACATCAGCTGATCCTGAAATGATTGCTTCTGTGATTTTGGTGGAAAGGTCAAATCCTTTAAAATCACCAGATCCGGACAAGTTTATGTTTGAGCGGGTAGCCGTGCCCCGTGCTGTAATACTACCGGATCCAGAAATAACGGCTATTAGTTCGGTGCACTGAAGGTCGACGTTGATGTCACCTGATCCAGAAATGATCACTTCCATACTTGGATCGTGAAGTGTTGTCGTGCTTTCTATCGATCCTGATCCCGAAAGCCTTAGTGCATCAATTTGTTTGACGGGTACCCGCAATTGGATACGTTTGCCCCAGCTTGGTTTTAATTGGACGCCTGAACGTGGTCGGATGATTAATTGACCTGATTTTACCTGTGTTTCCACATAGGTCAACAGGTTTGACTCTCCTTGTAGTTCGATTTTTCCTTCTTCGCCGTTGAAAAGTACTACGTCAAACGAACTGGAAACATTGATCTGGTCATAGGCCGAAGTCTGGCGTGTAGTAGTGGTCTCTTGTCCGTTACCGCGTATGTTTTTTCCCCATTGAGCCCAGGTATAGTGGGTTGAGATGGTGGTCAGGATGATGAGTGCGATAATTTTTTTCATAGTGAACTGCTGTTTAATTGAATTGATCCGTAACGCGCGTTGATGATGAGTTGCTTTTTCTCCACAAATTGTTTGAAATACCCTTCAAAGGTAAAGGAATTGGACTTTTCAATCCGCTTGGTGGATTCCAAGTTGGATAAACCTTTTGGGGTAATGTAACTGCCGTTTAGCGTCGAGGAGAAGGAGAACAATGGGTCATAAGACAATGAAATATCCGTGTATTGGGCCTCTATGTCAAGCTGACCTTGAGGGCCTGACCATTGGTCGATGTCCAATTGGCCGTATTGCATGTCTACCTCAAGGGAACTATTGAGTTGATCAATCGCTACCTCTGTGTATGAAGTGGTCAGTTTTGAAAAAGACCCTGAAGAGATCAGTTGTTTTACGCGAAGATCACCGTAATCCATAGCTAAACTAAACTGGCCAATAGTGCCCATTTGCACATCTACATAATCGGTGTTTCCGTGAACTACACTGGCTGAATCGATGTTTAGTTGACCGTAATCCATGTCTACATCAACTTTTTTCACTTGCTTCAACTCAATATCGCTGTAATCAGTATGGAGGTTTAGGTAGTTAGATGATCCAACAACTAGGTTGCTGTAATCGGTATCTATTTGTGCTTGACTGATGTGTTCAATATGAGAATTATTGGCGTAATCAAGTTCAATGCGGTTGGTTTCACCGGATATTTGCCCAAGGTCAACATTTCCATAGGCGCAAACAATTTTCAGGGCGTTGGTGGAACGCGCCACTTTGATGTCTCCGTATTTTTGACTCACTTCCATGATCATCGTTGCGGGTGCGTGTACCACGTAATTGATTTCGTAACTGATGGAGTTGTTTTTCCAAAAAGACCAACTCCACTGTGTATTTCCAATACTAGTCACCGCACTAACACGATTTTTAGTCCCGGTGATATCCACAAAAATCTCGTCTAATTTGTCTTCTATGTTGCTCATTTGGTTTCCCCAAACACGCACCACAACATCAATGCTGACTTTGTTGGTTTTGCTCTCCACGACTTCTGTAGAGCCGTATCGATTATCTAACAACAAGAGTGCGTTGGGTACGACATCGAAATTTCTTTGGTAGGTTTTAGTTTTCTCGTATTTGGGGTTATCTTCTGTTCTGGTGTGTCCCCAAATAGGTAGGGCCGCAAGCAGAAGCAGGCAATTAAATACTAGGTTTTTCATAGGTGTCCGATTGAGTGATTTCATGGGTAGTTTTAAGTGTTTCAAGGAAGATGATTCTTTTTTCAAAATGATCGATGAGCGCTTTGAAAATAAGTACAGGATCACCACCATGTTCGAGGTCTTGCATGATTTTTTGATATTCATGGTCGAATTTGCTGAGTTGTTTTAAAGCCATATAACTCAACGGATCGCTATTTGAAGCGGATTTTTGAGCATATTCTGGCGACTGAATCGTTTCAATCAATTGGTTTTCTTGTTCTTGAATAGTCTGGTGCCAGGTTTCCATAGAGGCCAGTTGCTCTTGCTGCACTCCTTGTTCTTGAGATAGCCAGCCAATACTCAAACCAAAAAGGAGTCCGATACTCGCCGCCCAAATCCAGTTAAATTTCTGACTGTTCACACTCATGTGATGTCCCAACTTTTGAGCCATACGCGCTCTATGTCCCGCAGGTAGTTCCGGGAGCGGCGCATCAGCCCACTCGTGCAGTAATGGCTCTAATGGATCTTCGTGTTTCATAACTTCAATAATTTTCGCATAGTTTCTTTTGCTCGACTTAAACTAGTTCGACAATTTGCTTCACTGATATTTAGGTAGTTAGCTATTTCAGCGTGTTCTAACCCTTCATAGTAGTACAATTTTACAATCATGACCTGTTGAATAGGTAATTTAGTCAGTACTAGTTCCACCCGGTTTACAGAGGACTTTATGTGATCCGATTCTTGGTCATCGTCGACCCATTCTGATGACTCCTGGTAAGTGGTGAACTCTTCAGGGGGATCTTTCCAAAGAACTCTGTGTTGCTTTTGTTTGAGGCGAATACTTTTGTTGATCACGATTTTTTTTAACCAAGCGCCAAAAGTAACTTCACCCCTAAATTGGTCTAATGAATGGAATGCGCTGAGCATTGATTCTTGAACGGCATCTTCCGCCTCGTCAGTTTGTCCAATAATTTTATAAGCCACCCGATACATGGCTGAGGCATACAGATCATAAAGCGCCATCTGGGCTTTTGGATCAGCAGCTTTACACTGGGTGATTAATTGATCTATACTGGGTTTACTAGGCACAATATTCAATTCAAGACAAAGACACTGTAAATGTACATTTGTTACACAGATTTTTTCTGTGGCATAAGAATTGCCTAATTATTAACGATAAACGGACGTAATAGAAGCTAGAGTGCACACTTATAGCTGATTGTATGGTTGATATTTCGCCTTTAATGAGGCAGGCCTAGTTCGTACACATGACATTTTGACGCAAATCGCATATGGCTAAAACAAATTTTTTACACATGGACAGTATGTCACTTCAACATTTAGAGGATGAGACGGATTTAATTCCCTTGATGACTCCTGAAGATGAAGAGGAAATAAATAATGAACCGTTACCCATTTCATTGCCCATTTTACCCTTGAGAAACACGGTGCTGTTTCCCGGTGTGGTGGTGCCCATTACGGCAGGTAGGGATAAGTCCATTCAATTGATCAACGAGGCCAACGCGGGAAACAAAGTCATCGGCGTGGTGGCTCAACGAAATCCAGATGTTGAAAACCCAACCCCTGAACATTTGTTTCAAACGGGTACTGTAGCGCGGATTCTCAGGGTGTTGAAGATGCCTGATGGAAACACAACCGTCATTATTCAGGGCAAAAAACCCTTTGAAATTGCCCAGTATACCCAAGAGGAACCCTATTTAAAAGCAGATATCAAACCCACTGGTTGGGTGAAACCTGAATCCGGGGATCCAGAGTTTTCCGCTATTGTTGAGTCGATAAAAGATTTGGCGTATAAGATTATCAAAAACAACCCCAATTTACCTAGCGAAGCCTCATTTGCCATAAAAAATATCGAAAGCAACGCTTTTTTGGTTCATTTTGTCAGTGCTAACCTCAGTATAGACGTCGCTCAAAAGCAAGCTTTGCTAGAAATGACCGACCTAAAAGCACGAGCCATGGCCGTGTTGGGTTATATGGACGTTGAGCTACAGAAACTTCAGTTGAAGAATGATATCCAATCTAAAGTACGCAACGATCTAGATCAACAGCAGCGAGAGTATTTTCTGCATCAGCAGATGAAAACCATACAAGAGGAACTGGGTGGAATCTCTTATGAAGAAGAGGTCAATGAGATGGTTGAGCAGTCAAAAAACAAATTGTGGGATGAGAAAACTGCCAAACATTTTGAAAAAGAGTTGCAGAAGTTGCAGCGAATGAATCCCCAAGTGGCTGAGTACGGCATTCAAAGAAATTATTTAGAATTAATGCTCGAACTGCCTTGGAATCAGTTTTCCACGGATGTATTTGATCTAAAAAAGGCACAGAAAATTCTTGATCGCGATCATTTTGGTCTGGCGGATGTCAAAAAGCGCATCATCGAACACTTAGCGGTGCTCAAATTGCGCAACGATATGAAATCCCCCATTTTGTGCTTGTATGGCCCTCCTGGAGTAGGAAAAACCTCTTTGGGCCGTTCGATAGCTGAAGCGTTGGGTCGATCCTATGTGCGGATGTCACTTGGAGGGCTTAGGGATGAGGCGGAAATTCGAGGCCACCGCAAAACGTATATCGGTGCTATGCCCGGTCGCATTGTGCAAAACATGAAAAAAGCCGAAACATCAAATCCAGTATTCGTATTAGATGAGATTGATAAATTGTCTCAAGGTTTTCAGGGTGATCCATCTTCTGCGCTACTGGAGGTATTGGACCCTGAACAGAACAATGCATTTTATGATAATTTCCTAGAACTAGGCTATGACTTGTCTCGGGTGTTGTTTGTCGCTACCGCCAACAACTTATCCAATATTCAACCTGCTTTGCTAGATCGGATGGAATTAATCCCAGTCAGTGGATACACTCAGGAAGAAAAAGTGCAAATTGCCAAGAAACATTTGCTGCCTAAGCAATTAAAAGAACACGGTTTAAAATCAGCTGATCTAAAAGTTTCCGCAAGTTCGCTGCAAAAAATCATCGGTGGATACACACGAGAATCAGGTGTGCGCCAATTGGAAAAGCAAATAGCTAAAGTGGTGCGCCATGCAGCAAAAAGCATTGCTATGGAGGAATCTTATGAGCTGAATCCAGACCCTCAAACGATAGAATCTATTTTAGGGGTGCCCAGAATGGAACGAGACAGGTATGAAAACAACGATATTGCTGGAGTAGTGACTGGGCTTGCTTGGACTTCAGTGGGGGGTGATATACTGTTTATCGAATCGATATTATCACCGGGAAAAGGTGCCCTAAACATCACAGGAAATCTAGGTAAAGTGATGAAAGAGTCCGCGACAATTGCGCTTGAATACATCAAGGCACATGCCGACCAATGGAACATTCCTCAGGAGGTTTTCGACAAGTACAATATTCATATTCACGTACCCGAGGGGGCAACACCCAAAGATGGGCCAAGCGCCGGTATCACGATGCTCACCTCATTAGTCTCACTGTTTACCCAACGAAAAGTAAAAGCTAAACTTGCGATGACTGGTGAGATTACCCTAAGAGGTCGTGTGCTCCCGGTGGGCGGAATTAAAGAAAAAATATTGGCCGCTAAGCGTGCAGACATCAAGGAAATTATCTTGTGTGTAGACAATAAAAAAGACATCGCCGAGATAGAGCCTGAGTACATCAAGGGATTAACCTTTCACTATGTGCGTGAGATGAGTGAGGTCTTGGACATTGCGGTAACCACTCAAAAGGTGAAGAATTCCAAAAAAATCGTGTAAGTTTAAACCTATGTCCAGAAAGATTACCATCGCGATTGACGGCTATTCCTCGACGGGAAAGAGCACTATGGCCAAAGCCTTGGCTCAACATCTGGGGTATTTATATGTGGACTCTGGCGCTATGTACCGCGCAGTTACTTGGTGGGCGATGAACAACGGTTGGATCCAGGAGCATTCTATCGATATCGACCAGATGCTGCACCACTTGCCTGAGCTTTCCATAGAGTTGACTACTTCGAGTGAGGGCTTTATGGATGTTTGGGTCCATGGGGAAAAAATCACTGATGCGATTAGATCTATGGAAGTGGCACAAAGAGTAAGCCAAATAGCTTCTATTGCTGAAATCAGACACTTTTTAGTGGCCAAACAACAACAAATGGGTCTAGAAAAAGGAGTGGTTATGGATGGACGCGATATCGGTACGGTGGTTTTTCCCCAGGCTGAATTAAAAGTTTTTGTCCAAGCTGATGCCCAAGTTCGAGCCAAGAGGAGGTTTGATGAGTTGCAGGCAAAGGGGCAAATAGTTGATTTTCAAGAGATATTGGCCAACGTAAACGATCGCGATCATCAAGATACTCACCGCGCTGTTTCTCCGCTTGTTCAAGCTGAAGATGCTCGTGTTTTGGACAACACCCAGATGGGGCGTGCAGAACAACTAACGCTTTTAATCAACTGGGCTGATCAGGCGATCAATCCATAGGGTTAATTCCCCTTATTTTATTTGTAAATCAATCAATTAATCGTATTTTTGCGCTCCTTTTTGGTGATGATCGAGGGCCATCAAGGATAAAAAAAACGATAAAAAACCCTTTCAATGCGGTCTTACCCTCGTAACGTATTGGAATACAAAATCATCTTCAAATGACTGAAGAAAACCAAAATCAAGCTGCGCAAGTAGCTGAGACAAAACAAGATCCACAAGCGTTTTTGGATCAATTTAACTGGGATAAATACGAGCAAGGAATTGAGCGTGTTGATGAGGCTAAACTCAAAGAATTTGAGCAATTAGTATCTAAAAACTTTGTAGATACTGCCGATGAAGAAGTAGTTGTTGGAACTGTTGTTTACTTGACAGAGCGCGAAGCTATTATCGATATCAATGCCAAATCTGAAGGAGTTATTTCCCTTAATGAGTTCCGCTACAATCCAGACCTTAAGGTGGGTGATCAAGTAGAGGTGCTTATTGACATCAGAGAAGATAAGACAGGACAATTGGTATTGTCTCACAGAAAAGCCAGAACGATTAAAGCATGGGATCGTGTGAACAAAGCCCACGACGAAGAGTTAGTGGTCAATGGTTTTGTAAAGTGCAGAACTAAAGGTGGTATGATCGTTGACGTATTTGGTATTGAGGCGTTCTTGCCAGGATCTCAAATCGACGTGAAACCGATCAGAGACTACGATCAATACGTAGGAAAAACTATGGAGTTCAAGGTGGTAAAAATCAACCACGAATTCAAAAACGTAGTGGTATCTCACAAAGCGTTGATCGAAGCAGATATCGAAGAACAGAAAAAAGAAATCATCGGACAACTTGAAAAAGGTCAAGTTCTTGAAGGGGTGGTTAAAAATATCACTTCCTACGGTGTATTTATCGATTTGGGCGGCGTAGATGGATTGATCCACATCACCGACTTATCATGGAACAGAATCAACCATCCAAACGAGGTGGTAGAATTAGACCAAAAACTCAACGTAGTTATTTTGGATTTTGACGATAACAAGTCAAGAATTCAATTGGGTCTGAAGCAATTGGAGAAACACCCATGGGAGGCTTTAAGCGAAACCATCCAAGTAGGTGATACTGTTAAAGGTAAAGTAGTTGTTATCGCTGATTACGGTGCCTTCGTTGAGGTGAGTGATGGTGTTGAAGGATTGGTACACGTATCAGAAATGTCTTGGTCTACCCACTTGAGATCGGCACAAGATTTCGTTAAGGTAGGTGATGAGGTGACCGCTGTTATTTTGACTTTAGATAGAGAAGATCGCAAAATGTCTCTAGGTATTAAGCAGTTAACCCAAGATCCTTGGACGGATATCACTGCTAAATATCCGGTAGGTTCTACCCACAAAGGTATCGTGCGCAACTTCACTAACTTTGGTGTATTCGTTGAGCTAGAAGAGGGTATCGATGGATTAGTGTATATCTCTGATTTGTCTTGGACTAAAAAGATCAAACACCCATCTGAGTTTGTAGCTGTTGGAGACACACTTGAGGTAGTTGTTCTTGAGTTGGATGTGGATGGTCGCAAGTTGAGCTTAGGCCACAAACAAACCACTACTAATCCATGGGACAAGTACGAGGATGACTTTGCTTTAGATACAGTTCACAAAGCAATCATTGCTGAAATCGTTGACAAAGGAGCAACTATCCAGTTCAATGAGGACATCCTTGCCTTCGTACCACAAAGACATTTGGAGAAAGAAGATGGTTCTAAATTGAATAAAGGGGATGAGGCAGAGTTCAAGATTATTGAATTCAACAAAGACTTCAAACGAGTAGTGGCTAGCCATACTGCTTTGTTCAAAGAAGAAGAAAAACGCGCTGTAAAAGCAGCAGTTAAAAAACAAGCAGCAAAAGCTGATGAGGCTAAACCTACCATCGGTGATGCTAACGAAGCACTCCAAGCTTTGAAAGATAAAATGGAAGGAAAAGCGTAAGCTTTGCTTAATTCAATGCAAAAGCCTGTCTCCGTGACAGGCTTTTTTTTTGGAGTGAAATAAAATGTGTAGTTTTGCCTACCGAGGAATGACAAGTATTATGGGACAAAAAATCCTTTTATCCGCACAAGAGATTCATATCATCCTGCATCGCTTGGCTTGTCAATTGTTAGAAAACCACCTTCATTTTAAAGACACCGTACTGATTGGCTTACAGCCACGTGGTACCGCGTTAGCTCAAAGATTGGTCAAAATACTCAAAGAAGATTATCAACAAGAAGTCTCCTTAGGTTTTTTAGATATTACTTTTTTTCGCGACGATTTTAGAAGAAGTGATAAAACCCTGACAGCAAACAAGACAGACATTCCCTTTTTAATTGATGATAAGAAGGTGGTCTTGATCGATGATGTGTTGTTTACAGGAAGAAGCATTAGGGCGGCGCTTACTGCGTTACAGTCCTTTGGCAGACCTGATAAAATTGAATTGTTAACCTTAATCGATAGACGATTCAGCAGGCATTTGCCGATTCAACCTGAGTATAGGGGTAGACAAGTCGATGTAATTAACCACGAAAAAGTAAAAGTAATGTGGGCGGAAACCGACGGTCAAGACGCCATATACATTGTCAACGAACCATAAGCACATGAGTGAGTTAAGTGTAGAGCACTTATTGGGAATTAAGTACCTCAAGCCAGCCGATATTCAGCTTATTTTTGAGACGGCTGATCATTTTAAAGAAGTGATTAATCGCTCGATTAAAAAGGTTCCCTCTTTAAGGGATATCACGATTGCCAACATCTTTTTTGAGAATAGTACCCGTACGCGTTTGTCTTTTGAATTAGCACAAAAAAGACTCTCCGCAGATGTGATCAATTTTTCCGCCGCTCAGTCTTCAGTCAAAAAAGGGGAAACCCTAATCGATACGGTAAACAACATCCTGTCTATGAAAGTGGATATGGTGGTGATGCGACACCCTAATCCAGGTGCCGGCATCTTTTTGTCAAAACACATCAAAGCATCCATTGTCAATGCCGGGGATGGCGCACATGAGCATCCTACCCAAGCGTTGCTGGACTCTTTTTCGATCAGGGAGCGACTTGGTGAAGTAGGAGGTAAGAAGGTTCTTATTGTTGGGGATATTCTCCATTCAAGGGTAGCTTTGTCCAATATTTATGCCCTGCAAATGCAAGGTGCTGAAGTCGCTGTGTGTGGGCCCAAAACATTGATTCCTAAGCATATAGAATCTTTAGGGGTTCGGGTGGAGCTCGATTTAGACAAGGCGTTGGCTTGGTGTGATGTGGCCAATATGCTTCGGGTGCAAAATGAACGTATGGACATGAGCTATTTCCCAAATACTAGGGAATATACGATGTTGTATGGCTTGAACAAACAGCGACTTGATCGAGTGAACAAGGAACTAGTGATCATGCACCCCGGCCCGATTAATCGCGGTGTAGAAATTACTTCTGACGTGGCTGATTCTGACCACTCAATTATTTTAAATCAAGTAGAAAATGGTGTGGCCATTCGAATGGCAGTCATTTATTTATTGGCTTCAAAAATTAAATAACCGTGGAAGTAAGTGCATTTAAAGACTCTCTGCTTTGGATTCAAAATGGATCGCCTGAAGCTATGTGGTCCTTTTTGAGGGATCATTGGGATGAAGCGGCTACTTCTGATTTGATTATTCAATTAAGCGACCCTGGTACATCGATAAACGAATTTGTTTCCTGGTCGACCCAGCATCGTGCCCGTGGTTTTTCATTGGTACTTGTAGGTTCTTTTCTGCACTTTGACGATTTAGAAGCTTTGGAGATAAGCGCAGCCCCAACACTTCAAGAAGCCTATGACCTTATTGAAATGGAGCGTATTGAAAGGGATTTAGGGTTTTGAAAGTTACAGTTTTAGGTTGTCATGCAGCTACCCCTAGAACCTTGACCAGTCCTACGGCTCAAGTTATTTCATCGGGTAAGCACGTGATGCTGATCGATTGCGGTGAAGGCACGCAATCACAGCTCCGGAGGTATAAAATTCGTTTTCAAGACATCCAACACATTTTTATTTCTCACCTTCACGGGGATCATTTTTTTGGTTTACCGGGTTTGATTGCTACATTTCGATTGCTTGGCCGCCATCACGCGTTACATGTGTACGGTCCACTAGGGATGAAAGAGGCAGTTATGGGTATGCTCCTGGCGGGTCAAACACATATTGATTATCCTTTGTTTTTTCACGAGGTGGATACCCAGACTCCTCAGGTCTTGTTTGAGGATCAAGGGTTGGTTGTTCGCTCATTTCCGCTGAATCACCGCGTTCCTACCCAAGGGTTTTTATTCGAGCAAAAGCCGGGTCTTAGACACATACGCCGATCGATGATTCCTGATCAGTGGCCTAAATATGCCTACGATTTACTAAAAAGTGGAAGAGATTATATAGATGATCAAGGACAAAGCTTTAGTTCGTCTGAATACACCAAACCCGGACTACCTGCCAAGAAGTATGCCTTTTGCAGTGACACTCAATTTGACACTAAAATCGTTCCCTATATCCAAGGGGCCAATCTGCTCTACCACGAAAGTACGTTCTTAAATACAGAAAAAGCATTGGCCAAAAAAACAGGGCACTCCACAGCTGAACAAGCAGGGATGATTGCGGCTATGGCGAGTGTGGAAAATTTGATGCTGGGGCATTTCTCTACGAGATATCCCTCCACCGAACCTTTTATTGCGGAGGCAAATCTGCATTTTAATCAGGTTGTTTGTGCCCATGAGGGTTTGGAGCTTAGCTGTTAAATCAGCTTTTTTTAACACAGCCTTATAACGTACATTTGTACAACAAATTATTTTTGTTCCATGGAAAAAGACCTCGGCCATTACCGAAAATCTTATGAGCAAGGCTCACTTGATGAATCTCAATTGGACGATAACCCCATGGGGCTTTTTCACCGATGGTTCCATCAAGCGGATGAGCATCCTGGAGCGCAAGAAACCAATGCGATGACCATAAGTACGATTGGACAAGATGGATTTCCTAAGTCTAGGGTGGTGTTGCTCAAAAAGTTTGATGAAAAAGGTTTTGTGTTTTACACTAACTATTTAAGTGAAAAAGGCCAAGCACTAGCCCATAACCCTAAGGTTTGTCTGTCCTTTCATTGGCATGCCTTGGAACGGCAAGTGATCATCAAGGGTGTGGCACAAAAAATCGATACTAATTCTTCAGATTTATACTTTGATAGTAGACCCATAGGCAGCAGATTGGGGGCTATGGTATCACCGCAGAGTCAAGTGATCAGTAGCCGTGATGTACTCGAGAAAGAGCTTGCCTCACTGGAAAAAAAATATGCCCACCAAGATCCAAAAAGACCCGATCATTGGGGCGGATATTTGGTGACACCTCATGAATTAGAATTTTGGCAAGGAAGACCCAATCGACTTCACGACCGGATACGTTATCGATTGATCGAAGAAATTGATTGGGTTTACGAACGGCTTGCTCCATAACGAATACTCTATGAGTACAGAAAACAGATATGTCAACAGGGAGCTAAGCTGGCTCAGGTTTAACGAACGTGTACTTCAAGAATGTGCAGATGTCACTGTGCCTTTAATTGAACGTTTGCGTTTTTTGGGGATTTTTTCCAACAACTTGGATGAGTTTTTTAAGGTACGTTATGCCACTGTGAAGCGCATTGTTGATGCTGGCGCAAAGCTGGTAAATCCACTAGGACTTAGCGATCCAAAGGCCTTACTCGATGAGATTACCTCAATTGTTATTGATCAACAACAGCGGTCCTTAGATATTTTAAAGGAGATAGAGAAAGAGCTCGAAATCAATGGAATTCATTTAGTTGATGACAAGAATCTGGAGCCTGATCAAGCCCAATTTGTTTCTGAATATTTTGCGCACCAGGTGAGTAACGTCTTGATGACGGTAATCCTCCAAGAAAAAACAGCATTTCCCACACTGAAGGATACGGCAGCGTACTTGGTTGTGGAGATTGTATTAAATTCAGTGACCAACAGTGTGTTGCCATTGAGGAGAAAGCCAGAGGTGCGCTATGCGTTGATCGAAATACCCAAAGAGATCGATCGATTTGTCGTTCTGCCCAACAAACACAACAAGCAATGCATCATGATGTTGGATGATGTAATCCGGTGTAATTTGGACAAGATTTTCACCATGTTCTCCCACAAAAAACTCAATGCTTACATGATCAAAATCACGCGTGATGCAGAACTTGATCTAGACAATGACGTCAGTAAAAGCTTTATTGAAAAGTTGTATTCTGGCGTTGAGCACCGAAAAGTGAGTGATCCTGTTCGATTTGTTTACGACAGAAACATTCCGCAATCCACCTTGAAGTTTATCAAAGCAAAAATGCAAATCGAAAACACGGATAGTGTAATTCCTGGTGGCCGATACCACAACAGAAGGGATTATATGGGCTTTCCGAGTTTAGGAAGACATGATTTACTCTACGATCGCATAGTGCCTTTACCGATTAAAGGACTGGATATGGAGGGAAGTTTATTTAAACAAATAGCTAAACGCGATTTTCTGCAATATACCCCCTATCATACCTTTTCCTACATCACTCGTTTGCTTAAGGAAGCCGCATTAGATCCACAAGTTCAGAGTATTCACATCACCGTATATCGTTTATCTCGAAACTCCCAAGTAGCTGCTGCACTGGTCAATGCAGCTAGAAATGGGAAAAAAGTCACTGTGGTGCTCGAACTTCAAGCTCGTTTTGACGAACAAGCTAATATTGAGTACGCCGAACAACTTCAAACAGAAGGAATTAAATTAGTGTTCGGAGTGCGCGGTTTGAAAGTTCACAGTAAAATCTGTGTTATCGAGCGATTGGAGCAACAAAAAATTGTCCGTTACGGATTCATCAGTACCGGTAATTTTAATGAGTCTACAGCTAAAATTTATACGGATTACACTTTATTTACGGCTCACAGACCTATTCTTAAGGAATTGACCAAAGTTTTTGATTTTATTCAAACTCCTTACATGGTTCAAAAGTACAAGCATTTAATTGTTTCTCCTCATTATACGAGGGTTCGGTTTGAAAAGTTAATCGATCAAGAAATAGCATCAGCAAAGGCAGGTAAACCCGCCTATATCAAAATAAAAATGAACAGTTTCACCTCGTACTACATGGTAGATAAACTGTATGAAGCTAGCCGAGCTGGCGTTCAAATTCAATTAATTGTTCGGGGTATTTGTTGTTTGATTCCAGGAGTACCCGGAATGAGTGAACACATAGAAGCCATAAGTATCGTGGATAAGTTTTTAGAACACCCCCGTGTATTTATTTTTGGAAACGAAGGCAATCCTCTGGTTTACATTTCTTCTGCAGATTGGATGACCAGAAATATCGAAAACAGGGTAGAGGTAGGTTGCCCTATCTATGATTCACAAGTGAAACAAGAGTTGATTGATACTTTTGAAATTTCATGGAGTGACAATGTGAAGGGGCGAATGCTTATCGATACCCAACAAAGCCCGTACCGAAATAATGGAGCTGCACCGGTAAGATCTCAGTATGCGCTTTACGAGTACTATCAAAAAAAATTAACTGGGTCTAATTAAGCTCTAAGTCAAGCGTGGATTTAAAGAAATCTAGGTGCGGATTTTTTGCTCTTAACTTTTCATATTTTTCCTCCGGCGTGTAGGCATATTTTTCCATCAATGCTTCTTTTACTTCTACCCGTAATTGAATTCCGTAGTGATTCAGTTTTTCTTTGAGAAAGTCAAGCAATGGTCCAGAGGAACGCTCGACTTCTTTTTTCATCGTATCATTCGGCAGTTCAATTTGTATCAGCTGTCCATCGATCAATATAGGATCATCAGAGTAAAGAGAAGAGGACAATATCTTCTGGCCAATTTGTGCCAAGTGTTCCGCATATTCCCGCCAATAGTTGATTAGTAGCTCTTGGCTAAACGCATCTTGTGGCCCCTCTTTTTTGGAAGCTAGTTCAGATTTTTGAGCTGCTTTTCGTTCTTTTTGAGATTTGATACTTGACAGGGAGAAAGCAGAAACATCACCGATCGGCCAATCTTTTTTGATCGTCAATGGGACAGCTACCTCAGAAGAAATTACATCTTGTGTGTCCTTAACTTCTTGGATTTGACCATCGCTGGAGGCCATAATTATTTCTGGTTGTGGATCAATTCTATCCGGAGTAGATTCCATGTTCAACATGGGTTTTTCCGAAGTAGGTAGGCGATTTTTAAACAGTGCTGCAGGTAATATACCTATCCGTTCATCTAGGTCATTTTTTTTTTCTCCCTGGTGTAGGGAGGCAATTTTCATCAAACAAAGTTCTACCGAGAGTCGTTTGTTATTGGCAGCTTTGTATTGAAAATCACATTGTTGGGCTACATCGATGGCTGTGCGTAAAACATCTGCGTCACTTAGGGCCGCTTGCTCCATCATTTTGGCTTTAGCGTGATCACTCATTTCTAATAAAACACCAGTTTGGCTGTAAAGAGCCATCATCAGATCTCTGAAATGAGCGGCCAGTCCAGCAATAAAGTATTGCGCATCAAAACCTTTGGCAAGTACTTGATCAAGTTCTAGAAGTACTTCTGGAATAGCTCCTTTCCATAATAATTCAGTGATCTTTAAGTAGGTGGCATAGTCCAATACGTTCAGGTGTTCAGCAACCATTTCCTTGGTCATGGTGACCCCGGCAAAACTGACCATTCTGTCAAAAATAGACAAGGCATCACGCATCGCTCCATCCGCTTTAAGCGCTATTAGGTGTAATGCGTCTTCATCAGCATTGATCTCCTGTTGCTTGGCGATGTATTTGAGATAATTAACCGTATCTGTGACAGTAATACGCTTAAAGTCAAATATTTGGCATCTGGAAAGAATAGTGGGTATTATTTTGTGTTTCTCGGTGGTCGCTAAAATAAATACCGCGTGTTTGGGGGGTTCTTCAAGCGTTTTCAAAAAAGCATTAAACGCACTTGAAGACAACATATGTACTTCATCGATAATGTATACCTTAAACTTTCCTTGTTGTGGGGGTATACGTACCTGATCGATTAGATTTCTGATATCATCTACTGAGTTATTAGAGGCGGCATCTAATTCAAAAATATTAAATGCAAAGTCCTCACTTGGGTGATCGCTATCTGCTTCATTAATCCTTTTAGCAAGTATACGAGCACAAGTAGTTTTTCCTACTCCTCTAGGTCCACAAAACAACAAGGCTTGTGCAAGATGGTTTTGAGCAATAGCGTTTTCTAGAGTTTGGGTAATAGATTGCTGACCAACTACATCCTCAAATGTTTGGGGTCTATATTTACGCGCTGATACCAGAAATGGCTCCATAAAGCAAATATAGAAAATACCTTAGCTGTGCTCTAAATGTAGGCAGCAGATAAATAGGTTACTTATCAACAATGTCGTGGCAAATATGCCTATTTTTGTCCCGCAGGCCACCTTATCGCTCCTTAGGGAGAGGAAAGTCCGGGCACCACAGTGTAGTATAGCGGGTAACACCCGTCCGTCGAAAGGCGAGGACAAGTGCAACAGAAAGGATGTACAGGTAATGCTGTAGTGAAATCAGGTAAACTCTATACGGTGCAACGCCATGTATACCGACGTTTGAGGGCTACACGCTCGAGTTGGAGGGTAGGCGGATAGAACCTTAGAGCAATTTAAGGTCTAGATCAATGATAAGGCGTCTTTGGATGTACAGAACCCGGCTTACGGCCTGCTTTTTTTATTCTATTTCTTGCTCAAGAGCAAAAAATCCAAACACACTACTTCCATAAGTTCTAGCATCCACAAAGTGGGGTAAGTGACTTAGGTTTTTATGTTTTTCGTACTCTAGAACAAATAGTCCCCCAGGTGCCAGTAACTCCCGTTCAAAGATCACAGCGTGTAATTCTGTCAGCAAATCGGCAGAGTGGGCATAAGGTGGATCAGCAAAAATAAATCCAAATTTTTGAGGGGTCTTGGTCAGGTATTCAAGCACATCTGCTCTAACAGCACTGATATTCATGTCTAGTTCTCTGGCGGTCTTTTGTATAAACTGGACACAACCAGGGAACGAATCAACTGCCGTAATATTGGGGCATCCTCTTGACGCCAGTTCATAGCTGATGTTTCCCGTCCCCGCATATAAATCAAGGGCGATGGTATCCTGAAGGTAAAGTTGATTGGCCAGTCGATTAAACAACGCTTCCTTGGCCATATCAGTCGTAGGACGAACAGGTAGGTTTTTTGGGGCTGTTATTCTTCTTCCTTTGTGTTTTCCGGAAACAATTCTCAAAATAATGCAGTTAATGTAAGTGGATCGATTCCTTTTGGGTCAAGGTGCTCGGCAAATTGGTAGGCATGTTCCACCGTACAATTATTTATTTCGCCCAAATGATCAATCATGCGCAACCAGTATGGATGCCCTTCGTTAAGCCCTCCTGAGGCGATAAATTGGGTTTTATGGATGTCAATCTGAATTTGCTCTCCCACAAAAAGAAGATAATACATGAAGTCTTCCTCTGTAAATGCCTTAAATACATTGACCAAAACTATTTTTTTTCCTTGAAACACCATGATCGTCATCAATTGACCTTGCAGGTGAATCAGTAGGGTAGATGGGCTGTTTTCCAATAAACCTGGTCGAAGTGTTTTGAATAAAAGCTCTGTATGATGGTGGTATTCAAACGATCCGAATCGATCAAAAATCAAGTTGTTGGCATTGGCAAATGGGACATAAACTACCTGAATATCCCACGGTTGAATAAGGTCGTGACTCAAGGTGTCATTGGCCAATAGGGCAGTATTGTATTTTACGTAACTATTCAGGTATTGTGGGTCAAACAAAGACTGAGGAACTATGCCAAATAAATGATTGGTATGCACCACTTGTACGGCTTGGTACGTGTACTTATCGATTTGATGATCCCCAATGAACTGACTGAGCTTAATCCCTAAGTCCTGAGTGTCAATTTCCCAGCCAAAATCTAGGTATTCATAACGCGTAACCTCTTGATGATAGGGGTCAAGGGTACAAAAAGAAAGTCCATTCAAACTCAATTGAATGGACAGTTTCAAATCAAGATGTTCCTTGCTTTCGATAACCTAGTTATTTTTCTTTTTGTCATAGATCGGAGGCCAGTTTCCACTGGTGCTCACATCATCCAAGGAGCCAACTTTGATGGCGGTTCCATTGATTTGCTCTACGCTTAAGGCTGCATTTTCTTTGGCTACTAAATCCTCAGGTTGGTCATAAAGAACCACATTTTTTTCAACAGATACCAAAAATACGGGAGCGCGATAACCTCCCTTTTCAATGACTTTAGCTTCTAATTTAAATTCCTCTCCGTTTTGTCCGAAAGGAACTTTCATCAAGTTTTTGTATCGATCAGATCCTTTAAACAGAGAATCCTTAACAGATACCGTGCCTAGTGTATCTATAATACGCACCTCTTTTAAAACTGAAATCCCGTACGCTTTATCAAAAGCCGTATATGAGGAGTCTCTTTGTTGAGTAATGGTATAATTTCCAGTTTCTACAAATGCAATTAATGATTTGAAATCTGAAGCGTATTTATTGTTGACTGTTTTATAAGCTTCTTGAGCATTGCGAATGTCTTTAAGCGTATTGATTACAGCAGAAAAGCGTTCTTGTTTCACCTTATCGAACTCGATGGGTGCATTTACCGAAAGATAGATCTGGTAAGAAAATAAGATGGCAAGCGCCCAAAGAAAGAGTTTTAATGCGGTTTTCATTCGTGTGGTCGTTATTTTTTACGTTAAGTGATGAAAACAAAACTACAATTTTTTTTTAATCACAAATGGATTTAGGCCACAAAAATCCTCATTATATTTGGGGGCTATGCCAACGTTCACCTCCTCGGATTTTTATAGAAAATTCATTGAATTTTTCCCATTTACTCCCACAGCACCTCAGTCAGAAGCCCTAAAAGGTATCGCTGATTTTGTGTCAGATTTAACCAGTCCAGGGGTGTTTGTACTCAAAGGGTATGCAGGTACGGGAAAGACCACTTTATTGGCGGGTTTGGTCGAAGTGTTGAATCAGGCGGGTATTAAGGTGGTATTGATGGCACCTACAGGCAGAGCAGCCAAGGTAATGTCGCTCAAGGCTGGAGTTGCAGCCCACACGATTCACAAGAAAATTTACTACCCCAAAAAACAGTCGAACGGTAGTATGCAGTTCACATTGGCCCCCAACAAGCACACACACACACTCTTTGTGGTCGATGAGGCTTCTATGATCTCTACGCAAAGCGTTGATGGTGCACTCTTTCAAAATGGGTCGCTCTTAGATGACTTAATGCAGTTTATCGCTCAAGGAAAATCATGTAAGTTGATGTTGGTAGGGGACCACGCTCAATTACCTCCTGTAGGTCAGGTTTTAAGTCCAGCACTGGATACAGAGGTGATCGAGCGTTTTGGTTTCGGTTCGGTGAATGAGGTGCTCTTGGACGAAGTGGTCAGGCAAGCGGCCCTGTCTGGAATATTGAGCAATGCCACTACACTAAGAGCGGCCATAGCCGATGAACAACACTCCTCATTCGTTTTTGATCTAGCAGGAAAAAAAGATATTGTTCGGTTAATTGAAGGTCAAGAGATTTTAGAGGCTATTGAAGAAGCGTATAGTCAATCAGGAACTGACCATGTTTGCTTTATTGTACAAGCCAACAAAAGAGCCAATTTATACAATCAAAGTATTCGCAGTCGAATACTATTCCACGAGCACGATTTGTGTGCAGGCGATCAGTTGATGGTGGTGAAAAATAATTATTTCTGGCTTCCGGCATCTTCTGAAGCAGGTTTTATAGCCAATGGAGACATTATTTCCATACTCCAGATATACAGTTTTAAAGAACTGTATGGCTTTAAGTTTGCTGAAGTAAAAGTACAGATGATCGATTATCCGAATCAACCTCCGTTTGATACGGTATTGCTGTTGGATGTGTTGGATCTACCAGGGCCAGCACTGCCTTATGAACTGGCCAATCAATTATACCAAGAAGTACAGAAAGATTACGCAGATACAGCGAGCAGTTATCGGAGGTTGCTCCAAATTAAAAACAATCCTTTTTTCAACGCCCTGCAGGTTAAGTTCTCCTATGCAATAACTTGTCATAAAGCACAAGGGGGTCAATGGGATACGGTTTTTATTGAACAGCCTTATCTACCGGATGGTTTCACAGTTGAATCGATGAGATGGTTGTATACGGCCATGACAAGAGCCAAGAAAAAACTCTATTTGATCGGTTTTGACAAAACATTTTTCGATTAATTCAAAAGCATATATTTGCCACATGATCTCCATGGCCCTCATTCCTGCTCGTTATGCATCAACTCGTTTGCCCGCTAAGCTTATGCTCGATTTGGGTGGGGCTCCTGTGATTGTGCGCACCTACCAAGCGGTGTTGGCTACGGGCTTATTTGATGAGGTTTACGTGGTGACTGACCACTCCGATATAGCTCAATCGATAGAATCGGTGGGGGGTAAGGTATTGATCAGCACTCAATCGTACGACTGCGGGAGCGATCGGATTGCCGCTGCAGCAGCGTCCCTTGAGGCAGACATCATCCTTAATGTACAAGGAGATGAACCGTTTATTGACCGTGAAAGCTTAGCTGCTTTACTGGATGTTTTTAGAAAAGACACCGCCTCACAAATTGATGTGGCCTCGTTGATGTTTGTCATTGATCAACCTCAGGACATCAATAACCCCAATCACGTGAAAGTCATTGTCGATCAATACAATCAGGCGCTTTATTTCTCCAGAGCGCCGATTCCCTATGTGCGTGAAGCAGATGATCGGGCTGTTTACTACCAACATAAAGGCGTTTATGCCTTCAGAAAAAGTGCCCTGTGTGCATTTCCTACATTGCCTATGGGGCCTTTGGAAAAAGCTGAAAAAATTGAAGCCATTCGTTTTTTGGAATCAGGAAGAAAAATAAAGATGGTAGAAACAAAGATCTCCAGCATCGG
>DFSJ01000059.1 GCA_002378585.1 Flavobacteriaceae bacterium UBA3440
TGTTTGGTTACGAGTGGGAATTGACCAAAAGCCCTGCAGGCGCACATCAGTGGAAGCCTAAAAACAACGGCGGTGCAGGATTGGTTCCTGATGCACACGATCCCAATGTCACCCACCAACCGTTTATGTTGACTACGGATATCGCTTTGCGCGAAGACCCAGCCTATGAAAAAGTTTCTCGTCATTTTTACGAAAACCCAGATGCGTTTGCGGATGTATTTGCCCGCGCTTGGTTTAAATTGACGCACAGAGATATGGGGCCTAAGTCCCGTTACCTAGGACCTGAGGTACCCTCTGAAGATTTGATTTGGCAAGATCCATTGCCAGCCGTCACTCATCCTTTGGTAAATGCAGCGCAAATAGAGTCGTTAAAAGCGGATATTTTAGCTAAAGGCTTGCCTGTTTCTGCTTTGGTGGCTACAGCATGGGCTTCTGCATCAACCTTCAGAGGTTCTGATATGCGCGGAGGGGCCAATGGTGCACGCGTTCGCTTAGCCCCTCAAAAAGACTGGGCGGTGAATAATCCTGCTCAGCTGGCACAAGTAATTTCCGCACTGGAAGGTGTCCAACAATCATTTAATCAAGTGAATGCTGGAGGCGCCCAAGTATCCCTGGCAGATTTAATTGTACTAGGCGGTGCAGCAGCCATCGAAAAGGCCGCAAAAGAGGCTGGATTTAAGGTGACCGTACCTTTTACCCCTGGGCGCACTGATGCTTCTCAAAAGCAAACTGATGTGGCCTCTTTTGAAGTTTTGGAACCCATCGCCGATGGATTTAGAAACTACCAAAAAGCCTTGTTCTCTGTCTCTGCAGAGGAGCTATTGGTAGACAAAGCCCAACTGTTAACGCTAACCGCTCCTGAAATGACCGTATTGATTGCCGGTATGCGTGTATTAAACACCAACTACGATCAAAGCCAGCACGGTGTTTTCACGAAGAAACCCGGGGTATTAACCAATGATTTCTTTGTAAATCTGCTAGATATCAACACTACATGGAAGTCGATCTCTTCGGATGATCAACTTTTTGAAGGACGTGACCGAAAAACAGGAATGGTTAAATGGACGGGTACTCGTGTAGACCTAATCATTGGATCCAACTCTGAGTTGCGCGCTGTAGCTGAAGTATATGCTTCTGCAGATGGTCAAGAAGCTTTTATTCACAAGTTTATCGCTACTTGGAATAAGGTAATGAACCTTGATCGGTTTGATCTAGCGTAATCATTTCGCTTATTTTCTTGGTTAGGGCCGGTGCACAGCACCGGCCCTAACTGTTTTTGGGCGCAACTATGAGTGAGTAAGCAAGAGTTTCTACCTCTACATAACCCCTACACAATGATTTTTTTGATGTGTTTTCTTTTTGGATTTGCGTGTAGTATCTAGGTAATTCAATGGTTTACAAGGGCTAAGTGATAGTTGTAGTGTTTTTGTAGTGTTTTCAGGTGTTTAGTATACCACTACTAGTTAATAACTTAGAAAAATCAACGAAAACGTTTGAAATCAACTAAACCAAAAATTAACCCTATGAAAAGAATGCTTTTATTTTTGACTTTGGCGGCCACCATGATGGCGTGCACCAAAGACGATGATCAGGACGCAGAAATTGCCTCCTTAACCGAACAGCTCAACCAATTAAAGACAGATTTAGCAGGATTAACCGCACAGTTGTCTACGTTAAATTCGTCCAACAGCGCTTTGGAAGCTGAGGTAGACGCTTTAACAGCCACGGTTACTGCACTTCAGGCCTCAAATGCCACATTGACTACGGATACGACCACTATGGGTGCGACTATTGCTGCACTATCTGATCAAATCACAGCATTGGCCATTGAGATTGCCGCTTTAAAAGGTGTTCCCTATGCGGCACCGACAGCACCAAGTGCTGCTGCAGATATGGTGATGTCCATTTTTAGCGATAGTTATACCAATGTAGCCGGTACTGAATTCAATCCTAATTGGGGTCAATCTACTGTGGTCACCACAGAAGATTATGACGGAAATGATGTGCTGAAGTATGCTACTTTGAACTATCAAGGCACTCAGTTTGCTGCTGCCTTGGACGTTTCAACATATTCAGTGCTTCACGTTGATTATTTCACTTCAGATGCTACAGCCCTTGACTTTTTCTTGATCAGCACTGGTCCAGTGGAGGTGGCTAAAGCACTTCCAGTAACCAGCAAAGGTCAGTGGAACAGTATTGATATACCATTGAGCAGTTTTTCCCCAGTCGTGTTGTCTGATTTGATTCAGTTTAAAGTGGTTGGAAACGGTACTGTGTATTTTGACAATATTTACTTCAAAAAAGCAGCCGTAGCGGCCAACCCATTGGCCGGTACTTGGAAGATTACTCCTGAAGCTGGATCTCTAGCTGTAGGACCATCTAAAGGTTCAGGCGAATGGTGGTCAATTGACGCCGCAGGTGTGACCACTAGAGCTTGCTACTACGATGATCAGTATGTTTTTGGTACTGATGGAAGTTTTAGCAACGTAATGGGTACCCAAACCTGGGTTGAAGGTTGGCAAGGTGGTGGAGATGCTTGTGGCACTCCAGTAGCCCCACACAACGGAGCAACGGCTACCTATGTATATGATGCCGCTGCTGGTACAGTGACAATTACAGGAGCAGGAGCCTACATCGGTTTAGCAAAAGCCTATAACGGAGGTGAATTGGCAGCAGGAACTGCCGTTCCTTCCTCTATCACCTATGAAGTCACTGTAGTTGACGCTAGTAACCTAACCGTACACGTAGGTATCGGTGGTGGTGCCTATTGGAACTATAAGTTGACCAAAGAGTAGTTTTTTAGTTTTAAGTTTGCAATTAAGTTGAGATTACCCGGAACCGGGCTTTTGCCTGGTGCCGGGTTTTCTATGTAATAAGGTCTAGTTTTTGGT
>DFSJ01000008.1:0-2728 GCA_002378585.1 Flavobacteriaceae bacterium UBA3440
GTCTGAACGACCCAAAGCACTTCAAGACAAAGAGCGATACAGCTCTATTTTGACGGCTGTTCAAGAAGCGGATCAAGCCTTTAAAGCGGCGTCTGGCAAAACGACGTACACGGAACAGGATCTAGATGATTTTGGTTCAGATCAGATCATGTTGGTCCCCAAAATTCAATTGCTCAAGCAGATGATTTCTTTTGTGGGCAGCGTAGATGCGGCGCTCACTGAATTAAATGGGGCGGTTAAATACTTTGGAGACAAAGCAGATTTTCAACTCAACCCCGATTTTGACGGACGAATGGTGGTGGGCGACGACCCTTACAACATCGAAGATCTTGGTTATGGAAATGGGAACCCCCAATTCCAAGCTCCTGATGAATCACACGGAACCCACGTAGCCAGCATAGTAGCTGGAGTGGAAAACAACCTGGCGCCTGGTGTGCGCGGTATCGCTCCCAACGCTAAAATCATGTCCCTAAGGGCTGTGCCCAACGGAGACGAATACGATAAAGACATCGCTTTAGGCATCCGCTATGCGGTGGATAACGGCGCGCGTATTGTCAATATGAGCTTTGGTAAATCCTATTCCCCAAAGGCTGAGTGGGTCTATGAGGCTATTCGCTATGCCGCGGCAAAAAACGTGCTGTTGATTCACGCGGCCGGTAACGAGGGCGAAGACCTTGACGATCCCCAACACCTTAATTTCCCCAATGATCAAATCAACAATGGTCCTGAAATCGCTGATAATGTGCTGCGCGTGGGCGCATTGGCCCCTTCGGTTGGTCCAGATATGGTGGCAGAATTCTCCAACATAGGTAAAATTAACGTGGATGTTTTTGCGCCAGGAGATGAGATTTATGCGGCTATGCCGGACAACCAATACGCCTATCAGGGCGGCACTTCTATGGCGGCACCTGCTGTAGCAGGTGTAGCGGCGCTTGTTTGGGGGCACTATCCCCAATTAAGCGCTGGAACGCTTAAGAAAATATTGATGTACTCAGGGACTTCTGTCGATTTGACCGTCAATCATCCAGCCCGCCAAGAAGGGGCTCCATTTAACGCGCTTTCCCGGACAGGAAAAATCGTGAATGCCGCACAGGCACTGGCCCTGGCAGAGCTGATAACACAAAAGAAATTTAACCTAAAGAAATATGAAAAAAAGCATGTGGCCAAGCGTTAAACAATTGAGTTGGGGTCTGATTTCCCTGGTATTTCTTCCTGCCTGGGCTCAGCCTAATCCAGGGTACTGGCAGCAACAAGTGAATTACACCATGGAGGTGCAGGTGGATGTAGCCACCTACCAATACCAAGGCACCCAAAAGTTGGTGTACACCAACCATTCGCCAGACACCTTAAACCAGGTGTTTTACCATTTGTATTTCAACGCTTTTCAACCGGGTTCTGAGATGGATGCTCGCTTGCAGAGCATTTCTGACCCAGATCGCCGAATGACCACAGAGGACAAAAAAAGCAGAATAGCTGACCTATCCCCAGATCAAATCGGCTACCTGAACGCCAAAAGCTTGACCCAAGACGGTCAAGGAGTGTCCATGGTGCAAGAGGGAACAATTTTGGTGGTTAACCTCGCGCGGCCTCTGGCACCGGGTCAATCAACTACCCTAGACATGGTCTTTGAAGGACAAGTGCCTGAACAAATACGCCGCTCGGGTCGCAACAGCCGTGAGGGGGTGGCCCTATCTATGGCTCAGTGGTATCCTAAAATGGCGGAATACGATTTTGAAGGCTGGCACGCTACACCCTACATCGCTCGTGAATTCCACGGGGTATGGGGTGATTTTGATGTGAAAATCACCTTGGATAAAACCTATGTGGTCGGAGGAAGTGGGTATTTACAAAACCCTGACGAAGTTGGTCATGGGTACGAAGCCCCGGGCACTAAAATCGCCAAAAACAAATCCAAAACCCTGACTTGGCATTTTATAGCGCCCGGAGTACATGACTTTATGTGGGCGGCAGATCCTGAATACCAGCACGACACACTGGCTATGGACGACGGTCCTGTGCTGCACTTTTTATACAAAAAGAACCCAGAAACAGCCGAGAATTGGAAAAAACTACAACCGGCAACCGCGCAGGCTATGTCTTTTTACGGAGCGCTTGTAGGCCCATATCCCTACGGTCAGTATTCTGTGATTCAAGGAGGTGATGGAGGTATGGAATACGCCATGAGCACCTTGATCACTGGGGGTCGCGACTATGAAGGATTGGTGGGTGTTATGGCCCACGAACTTGCCCATTCATGGTTCCAACATGTTTTGGCGACCAACGAGGGCAAACACGCCTGGATGGATGAAGGGTTTACTTCCTTTATTTCTGATCTTTTTGAAGATCAGTTTTATGAAAAAAATCAAGTAAATCCCTGGTCTGGCGCTTATCGCTCTTACCGGTATTTGGTGAGTTCTGGCAAAGAGCAACCGGGAACAACCCATGCAGATCGCTACGATTACAACATGGCCTACAGCATCAACGCCTATTCCAAAGGAACCCTGTACCTCAGCCAACTCGCCTACATCATGGGGTGGGAAAACCTTGTGGCTACCCTTCAGAAATACTATGCCGATTTTCAATTTAAACACCCTACGCCGAACGATATCAAGCGCACCGCTGAAAAGGTATCCGGCATGCACCTTGACTGGTTTCACATCGATTGGACTTCCACGACAAGCACGATTGATTACGGCGTTAAAGAAGTGGTGGAAGAGAACGGACTGGC
>DFSJ01000008.1:3063-3884 GCA_002378585.1 Flavobacteriaceae bacterium UBA3440
ACCTACACCGATGGAACCCAAGAGTCGTTTTACATGCCTGTTCGGATGATGTATGGAGCTAAAGAAAACCCCTTTCCGCAAATTCCGCGCAAAGTCATGGCTGATTGGGCTTGGGCCTACCCAGAATACCGACTTCCTCTAAGTAAAAATTTGGCTGATGTGGCTCGAATTGAAATCGATCCGGCAGGATTGATGGCTGATGTAGCAATAGAAAACAATTCCTGGACCCCTAAACCATAAATATGCCGCTCAGTGGTTTTGGCTTGCCCAAAAAGAACCGCCTCAAGGGAAAAAAACGCATTGATCGTCTTTTCTTGGAAGGGGATTCGCTTAAAGTAAAGCAGCTAAAAGTTGTGTATTTGCGCGCGCCAGAACAGATAGAATTTTGTGTTGGGGTGTCCAGCCCAAAAAAACTAATGCCCAAAGCGGTTCACCGAAACCGCGTACGCCGTTTGTTGCGGGAACACTTTAGGTTGATGCGGCCTGATTGGACCGAACAACAATGGTCTGGTATGCAGTTGATGTGGATTTTTTTAGGCAAAAGACTGCCAAAACACGAAGAAATAGAAGCGCCCATGCGCACCCTAATTGAAAAAATACTCCAAAGTGATGAAGCACCCCAAGATTGAAGGTATCGAGCATCGAATAGAGCCGCTTAGAAAAGCGTTGGCTCAACACCCTTTGTACAACAGACTACAAACCATTGAAGACGTAGCCTTGTTTACGGAACAACACGTATTTGCCGTGTGGGATTTTATGTCGCTGCTCAAATCGCTACAACAAAGTTTGAGTTGTGTCTCCGTGCCCTGGGTGCCCGCGCC
>DFSJ01000089.1 GCA_002378585.1 Flavobacteriaceae bacterium UBA3440
ATGAGTACGTATACTTTACAAGTGCTCGGCTCTTTGGATTTTCCGATCATCAGCGTTTATGGTGCTTTAGGCTACAGCGGTGGAAGTGCAGAACTCGGTATGATTGGATCCTATGACCTTACCTACACACAAAATATTGGGGGTGTTGACGTGTCTCAAAGCGAACAAATCAAAGATCCTATTCAACTGGGTTACAAAGCTCATAGCGCCCTAGGGACACTTGGCCTGCGGGTTAATTTGCCTTTGATTAAGATCTACGGTCAGTACAGCCTTCAAGAATACCAAACTGCTTCTGTAGGTGTTGCTTTGAGCGTGCGCTAAGAAAAAACTTATCGGTCACCTGGGTCACACATATTGAGGGCATAAAATCGGGGAGAATTGCGCGTAATGACCGAAATTTGCAGGCAAATACGCATGAATCATGACCAAAGGCATTTACATAGCTACCCTTGAAGCCCATAGCGGCAAATCCATTTTATCCATAGGGCTGATGCAACACGCTTTAGGAATCAGACCTAAGGTAGCCTATTTTCGGCCAGTGATCGAGGACCTACCCGATGGGGAACGGGATAACCACATCGATACGATGTTGTCCTATTTCAACCTGGAGCAACCCTATGACAGCGCCTATGTTTTTGGGAGATCACAACTGATCGCCGAGCGCAACGCAGGTAGAGAAATTAAGGTCATTGACGCTATCATCGCTCAATACAAACACCTAGAGACGCACTACGATTTTGTGGTGGTAGAAGGCAGTGATTTTTTGGGGGAAGGCACTGTATTTGAGTTTGATTTTAATGTAACCATCGCCAAAAACCTAGGTATTCCCGCCTTATTGATCCGCTCTGGTGTGGGAAAAAACATGGAGGAATTTGCCGGAAGTCTGCGACTGGCCTACCACAGTTTTGTAGAGGAAGATGTTCAAGTATTGGCCGTGGTCGCCAACAAGATCATGCCGGAAAACCTGGAATGGGTAGTAAAGGAACTCAAAGCGCTGATGCCCGCAAAGGTTGGGGTGTATGCCGTGCCAAAAATTGAATTGTTGGCCCAACCCACCATAAAAGAAATCGCCGAAAAACTTAAAGCAAAAGTGCTTTTTGGGGCAGATTTGATGACCAACAGAACAGGAAGTTTTGCGGTAGGCGCTATGCAGCTCAGGCACTTTCTCACCCATTTAAAAAATGACTGTTTGGTGATTACCCCTGGTGACCGGGCAGATATCATTTTGGGCGTATTACAAGCCCATTTATCGGTCAATTACCCACAAATCGCGGGGATCGTACTCACAGGAGGATTAGAGCCAGAAGAGTCCATAGCTAAACTCATCGAGGGGTTGAGCGCTGTGGTACCTGTTATTGCGGTACAAGAAGGCACATTTGAAGTGGTCAATAAAATCGGCAACATCAAACCGGTGATTTACGCCTTAAACCGGGCCAAAATAGACGCGACCATCGCCGCTTTCCAAGCCCATATTCCCGGTGAGGAATTGATGGATAAATTGCTAGCCTATGAGAGCAAATTGCTGACCCCGCGTATGTTTCAATTCAGTTTGATTCAAAAGGCGCGGAAAGCGAGAAAAAAAATTGTGCTTCCCGAGGGCACAGATCCGAGAATACTAGAGGCCTCTGCCCGACTTATGGCCATGGATTTAGTCGACTTAGTTCTTTTAGGTGATCCGGGGGTGATCCGTCAAAAAGCGGCTGAATTAGGTCTGGATATTCCTTGGCAACACATTGAGGTAATCAATCCCACTGAGGACCCACGCTATGAAGATTACGCACAGACCTACTACGGTTTGCGCAAACACAAAAATGTCAACCTGGACATGGCTAGAGATGCCATGGCAGATGTATCTTATTTCGGCACCATGATGATCTACAAAGGCGACGCGGACGGTATGGTATCGGGAGCGATGCACACCACCCAACACACCATCTTACCGGCGCTTCAGTTTATCAAAACCAAACCTGGTGTATCGGTGGTTTCCTCCGTGTTTTTTATGTGTTTGCCGGATCGGGTTTCCGTATTTGGCGACTGTGCGATCAATCCCAATCCGAGTGCAGAAGAACTGGCTGAAATTGCTATATCCTCAGCGCGCAGCAGCCAGGCATTCGGCATTGAACCGCGCATCGCCATGCTTTCCTACTCTTCTGGGAGCTCAGGAAAAGGAGTGGATGTAGATCGGGTGCGTCAGGCAACAGAACTGGTGCGCCAGTTAAGACCTGATTTAAAGATTGAAGGGCCCATCCAATACGACGCAGCAGTTGATCCACTGGTGGGCAAAAGCAAACTGCCGCAATCCGAAGTAGCTGGTCAGGCCAGTGTGCTGATTTTTCCAGACCTCAACACAGGAAATAACACCTACAAAGCCGTGCAAAGAGAAACTGGCGCTATGGCCATTGGGCCAATGCTTCAGGGACTCAACAAACCGGTCAACGACCTCAGCAGAGGTTGCACGGTTGATGATGTGTTTAATACCGTAGTACTCACCGCCATACAAGCTCAAGGAATAGATGCCTAAATCCAAAAGAATACTCGTGCTCAATTCTGGGAGCTCTTCCCTGAAGTTTCAACTATTTGACATGCCTGAGGCCATTGTGTTGGCCCAGGGTCAGATTGAAAAAATCGGATTAGCCTCCGCTGATTTAAAAGTGTCCTTTAGGGAGGAACAATACACCGATCAACGACCCGCAGCAGATCATCAACAGGCTTTGTCTTGGATGATGGAAGTGCTTCAAGGTACCGCTGGAGTGATCAAAAATGTTCAGGACATTGATGCCGTCGGCCATAGGGTGGTGCATGGCGGACTTAAGTTTTACCAAACAACATTGATTGACTCATCAGTTCTTGAGGCCATTCACGCTTTATCCCCTTTGGCTCCCCTTCATAATCCGGCCAACGCCCAAGGCATCGAAGTGGCCAAAAA
>DFSJ01000096.1:0-869 GCA_002378585.1 Flavobacteriaceae bacterium UBA3440
AGTGCCCAATCCCCACCGAGCTACACATTACACCGCACCCACACTCCAGCCTCGAGCAAAGAGTCCGGTGCCTCAGGCGCCTTGCAGCTGCGCACTATAGTGGACAACAGCCCTCTTTTGGAGCAGCTCTCCGGGTATACCTTAGGCCAAAAAACATTCGGCACCCTATCTGTTCACGGCCATGACCTCAATCTTTGGATGATAAAACCTAAAGACTTTGATCCCAACAAAAAATATCCGCTTTTGATGTTCCAATACAGCGGTCCAGGATCTCAATCCGTCAGCGATAGCTGGATGGGTGGCAACGACTATTGGTACCATATGTTGGCAGAAAAGGGATACGTGATCGCTTGTGTCGATGGACGTGGTACTGGGTTTAAAGGCCGAGATTTTAAAAAGTCTACCTATTTAACTCTGGTGCATTTGGAGACGGAGGATCAAATTGAAGCCGGACGCAAACTTTCCGAATTGCCCTTTATCGATCCTGATCGCACGGGTATTTGGGGTTGGAGTTTTGGGGGTGATATGGCCGTTAACTGCATCCTAAAAGGGGCCGATGTTTTTGAAACGGCTATTTCCGTAGCCCCTGTGACCAATTGGCGTTTTTACGATTCTGTATATACCGAGCGATTTATGCGCACCCCTCAAGAGAATCCAGAGGGCTATGACCAAAACGCGCCGATGAATTTTGCACACTTACTAAAAGGTAATCTTTTGTTGGTTCACGGCACTGCGGATGACAATGTCCACGTCCAAAACAGTATGCGTTTAATCGAAGCTTTGGTCCAGGCCAACAAGCCGTTTGATTGGGCCATATATCCCGATAAAAATCACGGGATTTACGGGGGAAAAACCAGAGAACACCTCTA
>DFSJ01000096.1:1205-2612 GCA_002378585.1 Flavobacteriaceae bacterium UBA3440
TAAACTAAACCGACCAATCATGTCAACCACTGCAATACCCGTTCACGAACGTCAATTATTTGGCCATCCAACCGGTCTTTATATTTTGTTTTTTACCGAGATGTGGGAGCGGTTTTCCTATTATGGAATGCGCGCGCTTTTTGTCCTTTTTTTGGTAGCCGAAACCACTTCATCCAATGCGGGTTTTGGGTGGACCAACGAAGAGGCATTGGCCTTGTACGGCACCTATACTATGCTGGTTTATTTGGCCTCCGTTCCCGGCGGATGGGTGGCTGACCGCCTGTTGGGTCAGCGCAAAACCGTTATGTTGGGTGGAGCCCTATTGTGCATAGGTCACGGTGTCCTCGCGTTTAATTCTGAAATCGCCTTCTACATCGGCTGTTTATTTATCATCCTGGGCGTGGGTGGGCTTAAGCCCAATATTTCCTCCATGGTTGGGGGACTGTACAAACCTAAAGACGAACGACGGGATATTGGATTTTACATTTTCTATATGGGGATCAATATCGGAGGCTTTTTGGCCCCTATCCTCTGTGGGTATATCGGTGAAAAATACAATTGGCATTACGGATTTGGTCTAGCCGCCATCGGTATGCTTTTGGGTCAAGGCGTATACTTTTGGGGACAAAAGTACCTGGTACACGTAGGCAATAAAATGAGCGTGAAGAACGAGGCTGACCGTGTTTTGCTCGAGCGCCCTTTGACCAAAATTGAAAAAGACCGCGTCAAGGTGTTATTGATTTCCTTTTTGTTGATCATTTTGTTTTGGGCAGCTTTTGAACAAGCGGGTGGATTGATGAATCTTTATGCTTCACAAAAAACTGACCGAAACTTCTTTGGATTATTTGAGATTCCCGCCTCTGTGTTCCAGTCGGTCAACTCATTCTTTATCATCACCTTAGCTACCGCTGTTGGTGCGTTTTGGGTGCGCTGGAAAAAGAAAGGGAAGGAGGCGTCTTCCATATTCAAAATTGCTTTGGGCTTGGTGATTATGGCGTTAGGGTTTGGCTTTATGGCCGCTGCTTCGGCTCAATATGCCCAAGAGGGCTCTTCCGCTATGTATTGGGTGATTTTGGCTTTCTTGTTCCATACGGTAGGTGAGTTATGCGCTTCCCCAGTTTCATTGTCGTACATCACCAAACTAGCTCCTTTAAAATACGCTTCAATCATCATGGGCTTGTATTGGGCGGCCACCGGTTTGGGCAACAAAGTAGCGGGTAAAATTGGAGAGCTGTCGCAAAGCTTGGGTGAATTTGAGATTTTCTTAGGTATAGCGATTGTTTGGAGTGTCATTGGACTTTTGGTCATCGCCATGCTAAAGCCCTTAAAGAGACTCTCACACGGAGCAGAAGATGGTGAAATAGCCATGTAATTAACCACTGTTAAGCGCCCCCCAAAACACAGTTT
>DFSJ01000113.1:0-929 GCA_002378585.1 Flavobacteriaceae bacterium UBA3440
ATGTCCAACGAATTTCGATCCATCCAAACAAACTCCAATCCGGGAAATCGGTGGGCCAATCTTTGAAATGTACTGCCTAATTGTCCGAGGGCACCGGTAACTAAAACGTGTTTCATGGTTGGTAATCTTTCCAAAGAGGCTGCTGAGCGTCTTTTGCAGACAACACGCAATCCTCGGGTTTTAGGCCCCAATCAATTCCTAAATCAGGATCTAATGGATGCAGCCCGCGTTCATGGGCTGGGGCATATAGCGCATCGCAGCTGTAAGCGACTATGGCCTGGGTGCTCAATACGGAAAACCCATGGGCAAAACCTTGGGGGACGAACAGCTGGTGTTTGTTTTCCGCGCTGAGCACACAACTGTAATGCTGGCCAAAAGTACGTGATTCTGGACGGAGGTCCACCACCACATCGCGGATTTCACCGCTCAATACGCGAATCAACTTGGCTTGAGCGCGTGGAGGAATTTGCCAATGCAAGCCGCGCACCACGCCGTATTTTGAGCTGGACTCATTTTGCTGCACCACAGTAAAAGAATGACCCATCAGTTGTTCAAACAAATCTGTGCGAAAGGACTCAAAAAAATAGCCCCGCACGTCTTCGCGCACCAAAGGCTTCAACAGGGCACAGCCCGATAAATGGGTATCAACGCGCTCCATAACTGTTTAGTGCTTTAAGCAATTGTTGTCCATAACCACTGCGCATCAGCGGAGTCGCCAAAGCGCTTAACTGATCTGCATCAATAAATCCCGCTTGAAAAGCGGCCCATTCAGGAGCGCCAATCAATTGACCTTGCCTGTTTTCCAGCACCTCAACAAACTGACTGGCCTCACTCAATGCGGCAAATGTTCCCGTATCCAACCAAGTAAATCCGGGATCTAACAGCACGACACTCAGGGCCCCATCCTTGAGATATGATTTATTTACCTC
>DFSJ01000113.1:1296-2701 GCA_002378585.1 Flavobacteriaceae bacterium UBA3440
GGGTTGCTCGGTTTTTCGATCAAATCTACCGGATTCATCTGTGCGTCAAATGCAATCACTCCATAGCGCTCAGGGTCGTTGACTGCATAACCAAAAATCGTAGCGCCTGATGGATTCGTCTGTTGGCGCAACAAATCGGACAGGCCTTTCCCGTGGAACAGATTATCCCCTAAAATCAGCGCCGCTGGAGCGCCGTCTAAAAAAGCTTCTGCCAAAACCAGCGCTTGGGCTATGCCCTCCGGTTTTGACTGGGTCAAATAAGTAAAACTGATTCCCCAAGCAGAGCCGTCCCCCAGTAACGTCTTAAACAAAGAAGCGTCTTGTGGCGTGGTGATCAGCAGAATTTCCTGTATCCCAGAAGAAACCAGGGTCGCGATGGGATAATAGATCATCGGCTTGTTGTAAATAGGCATCAACTGTTTACTGACGCCCAAGGTGAGCGGGTGTAGCCGGGTTCCGGTGCCTCCAGCCAATACGATTCCTTTCATGGGTTTTGCGTGATGAGTCATGATCTGCTGGTGTTTGAGCTTAATTGTGATCGTTTTAGACACCAAGCAACAGTTTCTTCTAGTCCAGAAGACATGTCTTTTTGGGCAAACCACCCCAATTCATTTTCTATTTTTTGAGGGTCAATCGCGTACCTGCGGTCATGTCCTGGTCGGTCTTGAACAGGGGTGATCAGGGCAGCAGAAGTGCCTTCAGATCTTCCTAGCTGTCGATCCACAACTGCGGCAATTTGGACCAACAAGTCCTTGTTTTTCCACTCGTTTCTACCGCCAATTACATATTGAGATCCAGGCTCTGCGCGGAGAAAAACCTGAATAATTCCCTCCACATGGTCCGAAACATGTAACCAATCCCTCACTTGAAGACCGTCGCCGTACAGAGGCACGGGCTCTGAGCGCCACATGCGGTCCACGCTCAGCGGAATTAGTTTTTCAGGATGTTGGTGAGGTCCATAGTTATTGGAACAATTGGTGATCACGGCATTTAACCCAAAGGTGTGTGCATAAGCCTTCACCCAATGGTCTGCGCTGGCCTTTGAAGCGGCATAAGGGGAGTTTGGGGCGTAAGGGGTCTGCTCGGTGAAATAGCCCGTTGACCCTAGAGAACCATACACCTCATCGGTGCTGATGTGGTGAAATCTTTTTTTAGGTTGATCTTTCCAGTGTTTTATCGCCAGTGTCAACAAATTGAGTGTTCCCTGTACATTTGTGGTCAAAAACGCCTCAGGGCCTTGAATAGAGCGGTCTACATGGCTTTCTGCGGCCAAATGGATCACCGCGTCAAAGGGGTAGGTCGCCCAAAGCTCGGTCAAGGCGTCAACATCGGTGATGTCCAGGTGGTGAAAATGATAGTTTGGCGCTTGACTGATGGGCAATAAAGCGCTCAGATCCGCCGCATA
>DFSJ01000116.1:0-665 GCA_002378585.1 Flavobacteriaceae bacterium UBA3440
GATTTGGTTCGCTTTTTTGAAACCACCAGTGTTTCTCCTGAGGTGATTAATCCCCTATTGGAAGAGGTAGATTCTGCTCCGGTAAAACAGTCCGGAAAGTTATTTAAGGTTTTTTCAAGACCTGACGTTACGATGGAACACATGCTCCGAGTGCCCGAGGTTGAGGCTTATATCCACGAACTAAATCCAGACAAGGAGGTATTAGAGCAAGCGGAGATTCAAGTCAAGTACCAGGGGTATATTGAAAAAGAAAAAAACAACGCGGACAAACTTCACCGGTTAGAATATGTCAAGATCCCAGAAGGTTTTGACTACAGCTCTCTTAAGTCGCTGTCTATAGAAGCCCGCCAAAAGCTACACAAAATAGCGCCGGAAACTATTGCGCAAGCATCGCGCATCAGCGGGGTTTCTCCCTCAGATGTTTCGGTGTTGTTGGTCCATTTAGGTAGATAATGTTCCACGTGGAACAACGTTATGAAAGAAGCTCAACCACATTATATCGCCTGCAGGGACCACCTAGTTTCCCAAGAAGTCTTTGATTTGTTCGAAGAGGTACCAGGCCAACTATTGCGCACACACAACGCGCCCATAGACCCGTCTACCTACTACCCAGAAAACACCTATCGATCTCATCAAAACAACGCCAAGTCGTTTATGGATCGAAT
>DFSJ01000116.1:1067-2760 GCA_002378585.1 Flavobacteriaceae bacterium UBA3440
GTGGAACCAAGCCCATCAGCTCGGGCATCAGCCCAGCAACAAGGGGTGAATTTGTTTTCATCCATCAGCGAGTTACCTGAGGTACAGTTTGACGTAATTACCCTTTGGCATGTATTGGAACACGTGCCTAACTATTTGGAGACGCTTGATCAGCTCATTCAAAAATTAAAACCAGGGGGGCAGATTATATTGGCACTTCCCAACTACAAAAGTTATGATGCACACATTTATGGCACCCATTGGGCCGCCTATGATGTGCCCAGACACCTTTGGCATTTTTCATCCGACTATATGGATCATTTGCCCTCAACATGGGGCTTGGACAACTTAGGGCACAAACACCTTTGGATGGACGCATTTTACATTGCAGTACTTTCGGAGCAATACGCCCAAAACAAGTGGTCTTGGATCAAAGGGTTTATGGGAGGACTGCACAGCCATATTTACGGGCGAAGAACAGGCCAATATTCAACGATGGTATACACCTGGAAGCACAAAACACCCAACTAACCAATTAGGAGCGTTTTAAGGAGCTTTTTTAAGCGCCAACCGCCTAGCCCATCAAAAATTTTAGAAGACACCAAAAAAGGCCCTTTCTGGGCCTCTTTTTTTATTGAGTTTTTCTATGAATATCCGATTGCTCTATTGATTTTGTCGATCAACTACGCGCTCGCCTTCGTGTGCAGTAAACGGGTTAGTTGAAGGGCCAAATCAGCCAGAATCATTTTACCGTTACCGTTGCGTTCAACGTGATAAATGGCTTCGTCAAGCGCTTTGGTTATGGGCTCTATATTGTTTTCGTGGATAAAGGGCACAAACTTTTCAAACTCAAATCCTGGAACGGAAACGGACAGGTGGCATAGTTCGCTCATTCCGTAGTGGGCCAGCATAGCTTCTCTAAAGAATGAAATGGCGTACATCAAAAAGTTCTTCTGAGTTTCTCTGCCTACTTTAGCTACTTCCTGGCTCCACAGCATCAGCTCTTGAACTGCGGACTTTTGTGTTTTTGCTTTAAAAGCGGACCTAACCCATTGAACCATCCATTGACTAAACACCTCTTCCTCTGAGTCTTGGGCCAGTAAATCTAGGGCTTTGTTCATGTTTCCCTGACTTTGTTGTGCTAATCGAACAGCGGTGCTGTTAGGTACCCCTTGTTTGATGAGGTAATCCACCATTTCTTGATGGCTAATCCCTTGCAAGGTGGTTAGTTGACATCGGGACTTTAATGTATCTAACATGGACCCTTGGTCAGAGGCCGTTAGAATAAATACGGTTTTTGCAGGTGGTTCTTCCAGAAGCTTTAACAGCTTATTGGCCGCTTGAGTATTGAGTTTATCGGCATGCCAAATCAACATGATCTTATACCCGCCTTCAAAGGCTTTCAAATTGAGCTTTCTCCATATTTCTTGCGCCTCGTACACCCCAATATTTCCCTGTTTTTGAGCGAGTCCTAGGTGTCTGTACCAGTCAAATAGGTTGCCGAAAAGTTGACTTGAAATAAACTCCCTCCAAGCGGGCAAAAAGTCGTCACACACACTGTGTTTACTGGAAGATTCGCCAGAGACGATGGGAAAAGCATAGTGAATGTCTGGGTGGTTGTGGTGGACACATTGACGTCTACAGGCGTCTAAAGCATCTCCGGACTTGCCTTGGCACACGAGTTCATGGGCCATAGCGAGCGCAAAGGAAAGCA
>DFSJ01000087.1:0-3944 GCA_002378585.1 Flavobacteriaceae bacterium UBA3440
CGACCACTCTGCCATTTCTCCTTAGCGGAGGCAAATATAGTAATGATTTTAACAGTCACACAATAATTACCTTAATTTATTTTTGTGAAGAACGGGCTGATTCGCTTTTCTTGTCCCCTACCTGTGGGGTGTTTTTTAGGTATTGATCCCTAAGATCAGCCAAGGAAGTATGGTTAAGAATACCTAAAGTTTTATCCCTAACCTGCTCAAATACCCCCTTGATTTGACAGGTGCTTTCATCGCATCCTTCACATGAAGCGTAATAGTTGAGGGAAACACAGGGCAATAAAGCAATGGGACCATCAATAATTCGGATAATTTCCGTGGTTGTAATCTCTGATGCTGGCTTCAGCAATGTATATCCTCCCGTACTCCCCCTTCTAGAATGCAGTATTCTACCGTTGCGTAAATCCCTGAGTATGGTCTCTAAAAACTTCTTGGGTATTTGTTGTCGAGTAGCTATTTCTGAGGACATGACCGTTTTATTTGGGTCGTGCTGGGCGGCAATGTCAATCAGCGCACGAATAGCATACTTGCACTTGTGAGAGATCATATTTTTTTCACAAATATAATTTATTTTCTCATTTAATACTATTCCTACTAAGTTGATAGGAGTTTTGAAAATTAATATAACGTGATTTTCACTAAAGGACAACAGCAATTCACTGTTGGATCGAGAAAACTAGGCCAGCTCTTTGTAAAGTATGTAGATAGCCATAATCAAAACAAACCATCCAAATGCTTTTTTGAGTTTTTCCCCGGGTATCCACTTGTTGACGAAAATTCCTAAAAATATTCCTACTACGGCCAAAAGGGTAAAGAAACCAAGAAATGTCCAATCGATTTCGAGGTTTTGTACATCGCCGATAAAACCGATTAAAGACTTAATGGCAATAATCAATAAAGAAGTAGCTACTGCTTTTTTCATGGGTAGTTTGGCCAATAGCACCAGCGCGGGTATGATTAAAAACCCTCCGCCGGCACCGACGATACCAGTCAATACCCCAACCACAGAACCCTCAAGCAAAATCAAAGGGTAGTTATATTCAACCGTTCTGTTTTCATCGTGGCAATCATCACCCACGCATTTATCGCGAATCATCGCGAGGGCTGCCGCAAACATGATCAAGGCAAAGAACAGCATGATGGCAATGGGTTTTGTCAACGAAAAACTACCGATTTCCGCAATGGTATCCGGAATTGCAGGTACCAGGTATTTACGTGTCATGTAGACGGCAATAAAGGCAGGTAAAGAAAATATCGCTGCAGTCTTGAAGTCAATGAGTCCTTTTTTCATGTTTTGGAAAGCTCCGAACAACGCAGAGAGTCCAACGATAAATAAAGAATACGCCGTGGCCAAAACGGGCGCAATTCCAAAAAGATAAACCAATACGGGTACCGTTAAAATGGAACCACCACCACCCACTAATCCCAAAACTACGCCGATCAATAAAGCGCCAATATAACCGAAAACTAATGTAATATCCATAGACTAATAAAAGTACAAATCTAGATGAATCCCCGTACCCAGAAAGCAACTTAGGTTACCAAGTACACTATATGACTTGAAAACCATAGGCATATGGATCATCTTGTGCATCTATGGTAATTCGGTTATCTCCATATATTTTAGCCCAACCTTCAATGGAAGGAATAATGGCAGTGCCCCATGATTCTTCTCGAACAGACTCAATTCGACCTTTAAACGTTGAACCTATGAAGCTTTCATGGATAAAATCATCCCCTACGTTTAGCTTTCCTTTAGCATATAATTGGGCCATACGAGCAGACGTTCCCGTTCCACAAGGTGAACGATCTATTGCTTTGTCCCCGTAAAATACTGCATTTCGCCCATGGCTCTTTTCATCCAAAGCAGCTCCAGTCCATTGTATGTGGGAAACTCCTCTGATTCGGTGGTCTGTAGGGTGAATAAACAAATCAGGGTACTCTTGCGCGATGGAATTTCTCAATTCTTGACTGAATGTGATTAATTGCATGGCGGAATAGTGTTCTACCCCTTTAAAATTTGGTTGCGGATCGACTATGGCATAAAAATTACCTCCGTAAGCGACATCAAAAACAATAGTTCCCAATATACTGTGCATACAACTCAACCCTGATTTAGCTAAAAATGAGGGTATGTTGATCAACTTGACCGAGGTCACTTTACTAGAATTTTCCGTATAGGAAACCTTGACAAGTCCTGCAGGAGTTTCCAATAAAACTACCCCAGGTGTTTTGGGCTTAATCAATCCTCGCTCAATCGCTATGGTGATTGAACCAATCGTGCCATGTCCACACATGGGCAGGCATCCACTCGTTTCAATAAATAATATGGCGGCATCATGTTCAGGATCATGAGGTGGGAAAAACATACTTCCACTCATCATATCGTGTCCCCTAGGCTCAAACATCAAACCGGTCCTGATCCAGTCCCAGTGTGCCAAAAAGTCAAGCCTTTTAGCAGCCATATCTACTCCGTTAAGTGGAGGAATTCCAGAGGTGACTACGCGAACAGGATTTCCTGTAGTGTGCGCATCAATACATTGAAAAACAGATGAATTCATAGGGGAAAAATCTACCTGTTTAAGGTACACGATATTTTGTACATTTAGTTCCTAAATTTTATTGTTCATGAAAAAATGGAATGTCTTATGGCTGATGTTTCTGGCCTGTACGGGTCAAGCCCAGCAAATCGAATTAAGCCCAAGATCAAAACAAAGTGAAAAGTGGGCCAAAACTATTACGGAAAGTGAGCTAAAAGATCACCTGTACACCTATGCTTCAGACGCTTTTGAGGGACGTGAAACGGGCACAAAAGGGCAAAAAACAGCGGTTGAATACCTCAAGGCTCATTACAAATCACTGCAAATAGCTCCGGCCCAAGCCAATGGAGATTACGAACAAGACATCGAACTCGTATTAAAAAAATTGCCCAAAGGCCAGTTAACTATCAACGGACAGTCGATGGAAAATGGATCTGGAATCATGGCATACGCTGCATTTGAATTCAGCAATACTCCTGTCGTCTATGTAGGTTATGGGGTAAATACACCCCAACACAATGATTATCAAGGTGTTGATGTTCGAGGAAAAATTGTTTTGGCCAAAGCAGGTGCGCCCATGTTACCCGCCCTTGCTGATGGTTCCACCAATGATTGGGCCAAGCAAAGTGAAGGACTTGAGCGCAAACAAAAAGCCGCGTTTGAGCAGGGAGCCGTTGGATTTATTTACTGGGATGAAGCGGCATTTGCCCGTTTAAAAAGACGGTTTGACTACATGAAACAAAACGATAGCGGTCGTATGTCGATTAAAGCCCTAGAGTCCCAAGCCAGCGCCATGGTTTATGTAGATCAAGCCACGGCTTTATTACTCCACCCATCCATTGCTGAGTCAGCAGAGGCAACTGTTTTGGGTAGTGTAGAGGCCGGAATTAAAAGTGAGGATTTACCGATAGATTCAGAAAACGTGGTAGCTTTTATTCCAGGTTCAGAATTCCCTGAACAATACGTGGTTATTTCCTCTCATCTGGACCACGTAGGTGTACTCGCTGATGGATCGGTAAACAATGGTGCGGATGACGATGGGTCTGGCTCTGTAGCTTTATTGGAAATTGCTGAAGCGTTTAAACTAGCCTCAGATGCAGGACAAGGACCTAGGAGATCCGTGGTTTTTCTTCACGTAACTGGTGAGGAAAAAGGGTTGTTAGGATCACAGTACTACACCGATGTAGCCCCAGTATTCCCATTAAACAAAACGATTGCCAATCTCAACATAGACATGATCGGTCGCATTGATCCCGAGCGAAAAGGTGATAGAAACTATGTGTACTTAATCGGTTCAGATAAACTAAGTACCGAACTTCATGAACTATCGGAGGCCGTTAATAAAAAGTTTATGGGTATTGAATTGGATTACACCTATAACGATGAAAATGATCCCAA
>DFSJ01000087.1:4267-15207 GCA_002378585.1 Flavobacteriaceae bacterium UBA3440
AAACCGAGTGATACACCTGATAAAATCAATTATGATTTATTGACCAATAGAACTAGATTGGTGTTTCATACAGCTTGGGAAGTAGCTAACCGCGATAAAGCTATTGCAGCAGACAAAGCACAATAACATTCCTTTCACTACACAAAAAAACCCTGTCTGAAAAGACAGGGTTTTTTTTGGGTGGAAGACCGGGCTCGAACCGGCGACCTCTGGAACCACAATCAAGCGCTCTAACCAACTGAGCTACAACCACCATGCTGTTAGCGGGTCCAAATATACTTCAAATTAAGGTATACTACCAAAAATTAACTGAAATTTTTATTGGAGATCACTTAAATAGTTGACTGCCAAAAGACGCTCTACAGTGAAGCCCTCTGCGGCATCACTGCCAACCAACCTACCCAAGTCTTGTGCTCGGTAACGAACAGAGTCAAAAAAATTCTTGCTGCTGATCGGGGTATCCGGACCGGGGTTACTAGGGTCGTAAAACTGGGAAGGATAGCAGGATATCGCTTCCATTTTTTTGTCTAAAAAACCCGAAATATCTACGACGAAATCAGGCACGCTGTTCTTCCATTGAATATAATGATACACTGCCCGAGGTCTCCAAGGGAGTTGGGCTTCCCCACTCTCAGGGTCCACTGTTTCTATTTTCACCAACCCGCTTAAAAAACAGGCATCACTCACTAAACTACTTCCCTTGGGATGATCTATATGTCGATCATCTTTAGCATTGCACAACACCCAACGAGGCCTAAATTTTCTCAGGTATTGAACTACCTTAAGTTGATTGGCTGGTTCGTTTTGAAAAAAGCCATCGGGTAATGCCAAATTAAACCGATGAGTGACACCCAGGACTTGAGCCGCTGATTCTGCCTCTTTTTTTCTGAGTTCTGCAGAGCCCCTTGAACCTAATTCACCTTGGGTTAAATCCACAATAACGACCGATGATCCGTTATTTATTTCCTTAGCAATCGTTCCACCGCAACCCAATTCTACATCATCGGGATGTGCGCCAAATGCCATGATATCAACCATGATTTTCTGTTTTGGCTATAGCCTGTTCAATATCTCTTTGCAGGTCAGAAACTTCCTCAATACCCACTGAAAAACGGATCAACCCTTCACTAATCCCTTGATTTTTTCGTTCTTCCAAGGTGAGTGAGTGGTGAGAAGTCATGGTTGGGGACAACACGGTAGACTCTACACCTGCCAAACTCATAGAAGGTTTGATCAGTTTGAGTTGTTGTTGAAAAAAGCGAGCATCCAAACCCGATCTGAGTTCAAATGACATCATACCTCCAAAACCCTTCATCTGTTTTTTGGCTATCTCATGACCGGGATGTTCGACCAACCCCGGGTAGTACACACCATTAATGGCGTGGTGCGCTGATAAAAAATGGGCCATGGCCAATGCATTTTCATTCTGACGATGTACTCTTAACCCCATGGTTTTGATGCTTCGTTCCAACAACCAAACAGTCATTTCACTGAGGTTACCTCCTAAGCTTTTAGCCATAGACCAAATGGGAGCGATAAGCTCATTGGATGTAGCTATAGCCCCTGCACTGATGTCAGAGTGCCCCCCCATGTATTTTGTCGCTGAATGAATAACCACATCAATACCAAACTCGTCGGGTACTTGGTTTACCGGACTGGCAAATGTGTTGTCAATCATTGAAATGATTCCATGCTTTTTGGCCAATCGGCCTATCATGTCCAAATCGATAATTTTCAATAGGGGATTCGAAGGAGTTTCTACATAAATTAATTTGGTGTTTGGACGTATTTCTGACTCGAAATCCTTGATTTCAAGACCTTTTGCCATAGAAAATTCAATGCCAAATCTGCGTAAATCGGCTAGGGCAAGATTCCTAGTGCCCCCATACAAATCATCCTGAAATACAATATGATCACCACTGCTGACCAAACCCATAATCGCTGTGCTCACGGCGGCCATCCCACTGCCAAAGATTAAGGCAGCCTCTTTATTTTCCAAGGCGGCAATTTTATGACCCAGCGCTTCTTGGTTCGGTGTATTGAAGTTTCTCGGGTATCGCTTTATGTCCACTTCATCAAAAGCATAAGAAGTTGACAGGTACAAGGGAGATACAGCCCCGTGATAAAGTGGGTCTTCCAACTCACCCGTATGTACTAAATGGGTATTTAATCCTTGAATTCTAGGCTCCATAATTAATTCATTTACATAAATGTAGGGACTATTTCTTTTTAAACACCACCTGGTACCTCCATCTGCTGATCAAAGCAAGCATAAATACCCCAAATAGCGTATACCATATAAACGTTGGTGTGATTACTTGTTCTCCACTGGCGTAACTATGCAAGCCTACCAAATAAAAATTCACCCCAAAATAAGTCATCATTATACTGGCATAAGCCAGAACGGTCATCAAATTAAAGGTCCAAGCGCCCCTTAAACCTGGAATTAATCTGCCGTGTATCACAAAAGCATAGACCATAATGGAAATCAACGCCCAAGTTTCTTTAGGATCCCAGCCCCAATACCTACCCCAGCTCTCATTGGCCCACATACCTCCCAAGAAATTACCTATGGTCAACATCACCAAACCAACAGTGATTGATAATTCATTGATGACAGTTAACTCTTTGATATGAGATTCCATTTTTGTTTTAGTCGCTTGGGTGGTAATCACCATCAAAAGCAAAGAGACGATACCTAAGATCATACCCACGGTTAGTGGACCGTAGCTACCGACGATGATGGCTACGTGAATCATCAACCAATAACTATCTAGAACAGGAACTAAGTTAGCTATGGAAGGATCTACCCAGCTTTGATGAGCAATCCAGAGCAACATCGAAGTAACAAAGGTAGCTGATGCCAACGTAAGTCTATTTTTCCTTCCAAAAACTAAACCGAAACCTAAGGTTGCCCACCCAACATACAGAATACTCTCGTAAGCATCACTCCAAGGGGCGTGTCCCGATAAGTACCATCGGAATACTAAGCCAAAAGTGTGGGCCACAAAGGTCAATGCAATAGCCCATACAAAAACAGAGGCCGTTGTCCTCACCCATTTAGCATCTCTAAAGATTTGAAAAATCAATACCAAAAACAAAAATGCGCCAAACATGAGTTGATAGTGATACAATCTATTAAATAGATCCAACTCATTGTACAGAATTTCCGCCTCAATTTTTTGTTTTGAAGGCAGTACATCGCTGCCTAATAATTCTTGATTTTGAGCGATCGCCTCAAGAATTTTATCACTCTCGGAATAATCGCCAGTTTCTACAGATTTTTGAAGACTCATCAAGTAATACCTCAATCCATTGGTCACAAAATTGCTGTAAAGCGAATCCGCTATCTCAAATCCTCCAGAACGGTATTCAAGAGCGGAGATCCACTTGTTGTTTTCATCATCAGGGACAGGAAATATTTTTAAAATTTCTCCGCTCAGTGCGCGATTTAACAAACCGAGTTTTAAATCAATGTTTTTAAAATCTTTTTGAAACTGGTTAGGTGAATTCGTGCCATAGGCATCCTGCAGATAGGGCGCCAATAAATACCTGCCTTGATCATCAAAGAAATCAGTCGCCTTAAATAGTTTTTGACCCGAAGGCGCCCCAATAATACGGCGAATACTGTCGTTATTGGCTTGTTTGTCAATAGTCAAAAAAGGCATTTGATACCAGGCAGCAGGATTGAGTTGCATCGATAAAAATACCTGATCGGCATTCAAACCTTCATACTGATCTTTAAAACTCAATTTTCTGAGCAATTCAGAAGTAAAGGTGTGCAAGGGCTTCATGCGCCCGTTGTCGTCTTGTATGACTAAAGCACTGAATTTTCTAGCGTGTTCCGGGGCAACGACCGATTTAGTGATCAAACTACTTATATCGGTAGGTGTCACCGCCCCGTGTGCTACATCGTGATCGGTTTGGCCCCAAGAAGTTCCTAGGGTCAACAAAGCGGCTATAGTCAATAAAGACTTTTTACTGGAAAACTTATCCAAAGATTTGCTCAACTGTTTGAATCGGGTGTCTCCAAAGAAAAATATCCCCATTAATCCAAGGTAGAGCAAAATATACCCCAAATAGGTGATCCAAGTTCCCCACTGGTCATAATTCACCGATAATACAGTTCCTTGCTCATCCGGATGAAAACTCGATTGAAAGAAACGATACCCTTGGTGGTCCAACACGTGATTCATATAGATATCATAATCAAAAGGTCGATCATCAACCACAGTAATTTTACTCATAAACGAGGAGTACCCTTTCTCTGTTCCCGGATACTTTTGGGCGATAAAATCATTTAACGTGATGGAAAAAGGTAACGTGTACACTTTAGAACCATAGCCTACGGTGATATCGTGATTACCTATAGAGACTGGTTGTGAGAAGCTTGAAGCCCCTTTTGAACCCAATACAGTAATTTCCTCAGAGGCATCCCCTACCCATACACGGACGGTAAATGCGTCTTGTAGCTGATCTTTGGGCAGATTTTCGTCCGCCTTAACAATTCCCATCACACCTGGAACAGGTGGTTCAGGTATGACAAATTGAACACCTCCCAATTGATATAAAGAACGCAATTGCAACTGGGCTGTTTCACCTACGGATACCGCATCTGAAAATTGATCCGCCATACGCATAAACGTACCTTCAAAAGGACTTTGAATGGTTAATCCTTCAGGAGTAGAAGTCAAATTAATGGCCCCCTCCGTGGGTTTATCGTAGGCAAATAGGAGGTTGTGAATGGATGAAATTTCTCCTTGAGCCAGATAATGATCATGTCTACTTCCCTCAGAAGATTCAACAATCTGCAGATAACTAGTTCCCGATGAATCAGGCACCAATCCCAACTGCATTCCTTGTTCGAAACGCACAAAATCCACGCGTATAGGTGTGTTTTCAAAGTCCATGGTCCACGGAAGACTAGACTTTATACCTTGTTCGGTAACGATTAAATCATCCTCCAGGGTTCTGCGCAGTTTTTGATCCCCCACAGGACCATCAACATAAAGGGTTAAAAAGGCGTTGGATGAATACACGGAATTTTCGGTAGCCCCTTCTCGAATAGGCATCATACCTTCATAGCTGATGTATCGAGTGATAAACGCACCGATAATAATCAAAATCCAAGAGACATGTAAGGTAAGTACGGCCCATTTTTCTTTTCTGAGCAAACGATATCTCGCGATGTTTCCAGAAAAATTAAGGACAAAAAACACCATAATCGCTTCAAACCAGGTAGCGTTATACACCCAAATACGGGCTGTATCTGTACTGTACCAGCTCTCAATAAAAGTTCCTACACCCATGGCAACGGCAAATACCACAAATAATACAGCCATCAGGCGGGTTGAAAAAAGCAATTTTGCAATAGACTTCATAGTACACAGGGATAATGGACACAAAAATACACCCTTATGATCAGAAAAAACGGACAAATTGAGGATAAAATTGCGATGGTAACGCTGGGCAAATGCTTATTTTTGGATCATGATCACCACCAACATTATCGGTACTGGGCGTGTAGCTCAAACTTTATTTAGTTTGATCGCACAAAATAAGTCAGTCTCTGTTCTAGGGGTTTTAGGACGAACTTCGGCCCAGCTTGGCGATTGGACTCAAGGTAAGGGTACAACTCAGCCACACCAATTGCCTGAGGCCATGATACATATTATTGCCGTGAGTGATGGGTCCATAAACTTGGTGGCTGGACATTTAACTCACCTCAATGGTTTAATTGTTCACACCTCTGGAGCTACTCCGATGGATAAATTACTCCCCAACCAACGGATTGGGGTGCTTTATCCACTCCAGACGTTTTCGCTTCAATCACCTCCAGCAGCCGAGGAAATTCCTTGGATTATTGAGTCAAAAAACCCGGATGATTTATCCTTGTTGGCGTCATTTGCCCAATCTCTTGGGTCCCGTGCTCACCAACTCAACGACCAAAAAAGGAGACAACTGCACTTGACAGCAGTGATGATCAATAATTTTACACATCATTTATGGAGTATGGGACGCGATTGGTTGGAAAGTCAGTCAGGTGATTTTGATTTGTTAGGCCCACTGGCCAAAAAAACAGCAGAAATCGCCCTTACAGATCCGGAGGGAACACATCAAACAGGACCTGCCAGAAGAAATGATCAAGGCACTATTGAAGCGCATCTAGCCCTGTTGGGCACTCACCCACTAGCCCACTTGTATAAAAATTTGACCGAATCAATTGTACGTAGACATGAAAAAGAGTTATAAAGAGTTTTTGCACCAAATCAACACCTTTGTATTTGACATTGATGGGGTATTTACCGATGGAACTGTTTTGGTTACCCAAGAAGGTCACTTACTGCGCTCAGTAAGTGTTCGAGATGGTTTGGCGGTTAAATTAGCTTTGGAAGCTGGATATCATGTCTGCTTGATTTCTGGGGGAACTAACCCAGGTATTGTTACTAGATTTGAAGCGCTCGGAGTCACCGATATTTATATGGGGGCCACCCATAAAATTGAGCCATACCAGACTTATACCCAAAAAATTGGCGTAGAAAATCATCAGGTGTTGTATATGGGGGATGATTTGCCTGATCTACCCGTGATGGATTTAGTGGGGCTAGCTACGTGCCCCCAGAACGCCATTCCTGAGGTTAAACTGAGTGCGGATTACGTATCTCCCTTTTTGGGAGGTCAGGGTTGTGTGCGCGATGTCATCGAACAAGTCATGAAAGTCAACGGGCATTGGCCTGTAGTAGCTAAAGCCAACAACGACTGATGAAAGCCGGATCGATAAAATCTCCGTACACCTTGGTGTTGGCCTCTAATTCACCAAGAAGGAAAGAGTTTCTAAACTCCTTAGGTTGGGCGTACACCCTGAGAATTGCCGAAGTTAATGAGTCTTATCCGGAAGGATTAAAAGCAGGAGCGATCACGGACTATATAGCCGTAAAAAAAGCCAGCCCTCTGCGGGATGGGCTGAAAAAAAATGAAATTTTACTCACCGCGGATACCTTGGTTTGGTCATCGGATCATGTGTTGGGAAAGCCCATGAATACCGATCATGCCAGAGATATGTTGCTGCAAATGAGCGGTCAGTGGCATGAGGTAATTACCTCAGTAGCATTGACAACTCAAGACCAGCAAACCGTTTTTCACCAAAGCACTCAAGTTAAGTTTGCGGAACTTTCTTCCAGTGAAATTGATGCCTACGTGTCCAGTGGACAGGCGTTGGACAAAGCTGGTGCGTACGGAATTCAAGATTGGATTGGACTCATCGGGATAGAACAAATCAATGGTTCCTATTCGAATGTGGTCGGGTTACCCACCGCCCTGCTCTATCAAACCATGAAGTCATTGGGATATATTGCTTAATTGATTATCTTCAAGCAAATATCAAAATATGCGTCTAGCACTAGCTGCACTCAGTTGTTTATTTCTCTCTGCGCTTAGCGCGCAAACACGTTCATACCAAAGTACCGCTGATTTATATCAGCGGGTCCAGTCGTTTAATTTTTTGGGGCATGTAGTTTACCTAGCAGCACATCCCGATGATGAAAACACCCGTTTAATCAGCTACCTAACCCACGAAAAACACGCTCAAGTCACCTACATTTCGATGACTAGAGGTGGTGGCGGTCAGAATTTAATCGGTACAGAATTGACAGACGCATTAGGTGTTTTGCGCACCAGAGAACTTCAAGCAGCCAGAAAGATAGATCGAGGAGCACAAAAGTTCACGTCTGCCAGAGACTTTGGTTTTTCTAAACATTCGGATGAGGCATTGGCCATTTGGGGGGAGTCAAAAATGGTGGATGAATTAAGTGCGCTTTTAATGACAGACCCTGCCGATATAGTCATCAATCGATTTGATCACAGAACTCCAGGTACTACCCACGGACAACATACTGCCTCAGCGATACTCTCTTTAATGGCGGTCAAAAAAATTAAAGCTACGGACGCTGCTAAAAGTCCAAAACGCTTGTTTTTCAATACCTCGCCCTGGTTCTTTAGAGACGTTAACGAGATTTCAGATACCAAACGATATCTTTCTTTAGATACCAACATCTATTATCCAGAACTCGGCATGGCCAATGGGGAGATTGCCGCACTAGCTACCAGCCAACACAGGTGTCAAGGATTTGGTCGAATCGGAGTTCGGGAGGAACAAATGGAGTATTTAGAGCTGATTGAAGGGTCGATGCCAGAAACCAATCAACTATTCTCGGGAATTGACACCAGTTGGGGACGAGTAGCAGGGGGTGAAAAAATTGGATCCATTATCACGAGTGTTATCGAAGAATTTGATTTTAAAAACCCAAAAAATCATGTGCCAAAACTGGTTGAGGCCTACAAAATATTGGAGGGTTTGCCTGAATCCTATTGGAAGAAAAAGAAACTCCCGGAACTGACTGACCTCATCTTTGATTTTCAGGGAATATACTTGGGAGCCCACACCCAAAATAGGGAAACTACACCGGGTGAAAAACTCTCCTTAACCGTGGAAATAAATCAACTCAATTCGTTGATAAAACCACACCAACTATCTATTTTTTACCAAGACAAATTAGTACACCAAACTAATCTAACCCCGGACGCCAAAGGGCACAAAATACCATTAGAACTCACTATCGGTGAACAAACCCCCTACACAACCCCCTATTGGCTGAACAAACCCGTTCTTGAAGGTCATTATGATACGGAGTCTTCCCGATACCAAGGACTGCCCTGGGCCACACAGGGGACGGACTTAACACTGATTTGGCAACATGATGATGTGCGGTTTCAAAAGACTATTCCCCTGACTTATCGTTACGCAGATCCAAGTTTGGGGGAGCGAATAGAGCCTTTGCAAATCCTCCCAAGTGCTCAAGTTTCCTTCGTGGAGTCACTGGGCATTTGGCAACCAAAGTCAACGAGAAAAATATCCATAGCTGTCTCTTCTACCTCTAATTTTATTCCCGGTACACTTTCCTTAAAGCTCCCTGAGGGTTGGCGTTCAGTCCCTAGCCAACTGGAAGGTGTTCAACAAGGAATTTACGAGTTCATGGTTACTTCCTCTTCAGTATCCTCCACAACCGAAATTGGGGTGAGCTTGATTTCTGGAAAAAAACGATACGACCAAAGTGTCCAACTTATTTCCTACGAGCACATTCCATCAACACCCTGGGTGAAAACGGCCCAAATGAACGCCGTTAATTTACCGATTATCCACAGCCCAGGAGTGGTGGGTTACCTTCCTGGAGCTGGAGACAAAATTGGGGAAGTAATCGCTGCATTGGGGTATGAGTTAAAAGTGCTACAACCCGATGAACTCAATGAAAAAACACTGCAAAATTGCCAGGCTGTTGTGGTGGGAATTAGGGCATTTAATGTGTACAGCCAAAGTGATCAATTAGTTGATGCCTTACTTGACTACACCAAACAAGGAGGCAATGTACTTGTTCAATACAACACTACTGCTGATCTAAAATCAAGTATTCTAGGACCCTATCCTTTAACTATTGGCCGCGATCGAGTGACCGACCAATCCGCCCAAGTAAGCTTTAACACAACTGACCACCCTGTTTTGTTAGGCCCTAATCCGATTACACCTGATGACTTCGAGGGGTGGATTCAAGAGCGAGGACTCTATTTTCCCAGCCAATGGGATCATCAATGGAAAGCCATACTGCGCATGAAAGATCCCGATACTGGTTGGTTGGATAGCTCTTTACTCGTGGCCTCCTACGGTAAAGGCACTTGGACCTATACAGGTTTATCCTTGTTTAGGCAGTTACCTGCTGGGGTACCTGGCGCATTAAGGTTATTCACCAATATCATTGAACAGTAATATGTTACAGGCGATTGATTGGTGGATTTTATTGGGCACCTTAGTATCCATCGCTGTTTATGGCGTATATAAAACACGGGGTAAAAACTCCGCTGATTCCTATGCCTTAACCGACCACCAAACCCCGTGGTGGACTATTGGTATCTCCGTTATGGCGACCCAGGCTAGTGCGATTACTTTTTTATCTACACCTGGACAGGCATTTGCCGACGGGATGGGGTTTGTTCAGTTTTACTTTGGGCTACCGTTGGCGATGATGGTCATCGCATTTTTATTTGTACCCCTATTCTACAAGCAAAAAATTCAAACAGCTTATGAATTTTTGGAAAAGCGATTTGATCGAAGAATGCGTCTTTTTACAGCCTTATTGTTCTTGATTCAACGAGGGCTTGCCGCGGGAATAACACTCTATGCCCCTGCTATTATTTTATCCACTGCCTTGGGATGGCCTTTGAAACCGCTGATTTGGGGCATTGGACTTCTGGTGATCTTTTACACAGTAAGCGGAGGAACTCAAGCGGTAAATGTCACCCAAAAACAACAGATGGGAGTCATTTTCATGGGTATGGGTCTGGCTTTTGGGTATATCTGGCATTTATTACCCGAGGGTATTGGCTGGGACCAAGCACTTTTGGTAGCTGACCAAAATGACAAGTTAACTACCATTGACTTTTCCTTAGACCCCAATAATCGATATACTTTTTGGAGCGGTATCACCGGAGGATTTTTCTTAGCTCTTTCCTATTTTGGCACAGATCAAAGCCAAGTTCAGCGGTATATTTCAGGAAAAAATATCAAAGAGAGTCAATGGGGGCTTTTTTTTAATGCCCTACTAAAAATTCCTATGCAACTCTTCATCTTATTTTGTGGTGTGATGGTTTATGTGTTTTTCCAGTTCACCCCTCAACCCATCAACTTTAACCCTGAGGTGATTAATACCGTTGAAAATTCATACTACCGAGATTCTTTGGAACAAATAAATATCCCCTATCGCGTGTTGCAAGAAAAGAAAAAGGAGCTTTACCTTACTTTTTTAGTGGACCAAACAGCTGATTTAACCCAACAAACAGCCCAAATCATCCACATCAATGACTCCATGGCACATTTGGAGGAGAAAATGGTC
>DFSJ01000087.1:15537-34785 GCA_002378585.1 Flavobacteriaceae bacterium UBA3440
GTGTTTTTGCATTTTATACTCACCTACTTACCACACGGACTCATAGGGTTACTGATCGCCGTTATGTTGGCAGCTGCCATGTCTTCTTCTGCAGCAGAGCTCAATGCACTGGGAACAACCACCGCTGTTGATTGGGTGGAAACTCAAGTAAAAAAACCGTTGAACGAAGAAAAGAAAGTATGGGTTAACAAATTCAGTACCGCTGTATGGGGGTTGTTGGCCATCAGTTTTGCGAGTTGGGGATCTTTGTTTGACAACTTGATTCAATTGGTCAATATTATTGGCTCTATATTTTACGGCAATATTCTCGGTATTTTTTTATTGGCGATGTTGACCAAAAACATCCGCGGTCGAGCTGTTTTTTGGGCTGCCTTGGCGACACAAATTATGGTGATTTACGTCTACCAAGCTGAATGGATGTCCTACCTGTGGTTAAATCTCTTGGGATGTGTCCTGGTTTTCTCGGGGGCTTTTATACTTCAATGGCTTTTTAAACTAAACTCTAATCTAAAATAATCAACTGTGAAAAAAACTCTTTTTACCCTGATGGCTTGTCTTCCTCTTTGGGGAGTAGCTCAAAAAATAACCCCTCTAAAGAAAGCGGTTATTCAGTCTGTAGAACAACACAAAGAATCGCTGATTAAGCTCAGTGACTCGGTGTGGGCATTGGCAGAAACGGCCTTTGAAGAACAGGGTTCTGCCAAAATTTTGGCAGACTATGCCGAAGCTCAAGGCATGAATGTTACTCGTGGTGTAGCTGGGATACCCACTGCATTCACGGCTACGTTTGGTAGTGGTCATCCAGTAATCAGTATCCTGGGTGAATACGACGCTCTTCCTGGAATATCCCAAAAGGCAAGCCCAGAGAAAGAAGCGCTCAACCCAGGGGCAGCTGGACATGGTTGTGGTCATAACCTTTTTGGCGCAGCTAGTTTGGGAGCGGCCATTGCTATCAAAGAACAGATTGAATCAGGTAAACTCAAAGGAACAGTCAAATTTTTGGGCACTCCTTCAGAAGAAAAATATTTTGCCAAGATTTGGATGGTTCAAGCTGGATTATGGGAAGATGTGGATGTAAATGTCAGTTGGCACCCAGGAGCGCAAACCGAGGCAGATGTTCAAAGCTCACTGGCCTTGGTGGATTTTAAAGTTGAATTTTATGGTCAAGCAGCTCATGCCTCGGGGGATCCATGGAATGGCAGATCAGCCTCTGATGCCCTAGAATTATACACTACAGGAATCAACTATTACCGGGAGCATATGAAACCTACTTTGCGTGTTCACTACCATATACAGGATGGCGGTCAAGTGGTTAATGTAGTACCCGATTATTCCAGGCTCTGGGTTCGGGTTAGGGATACCAAACGCACCGGTATGATGCCCGTTTATGAGCGCATCAAAGCCATGGCTGAAGGAGCTGCTATCATGGCTGATGTGGATTATAAAATAACTCTGATATCAGGAATCTATGAAATGCTTGTCAACCGCCGCGGTGGAGAAGTGATGCAAAATAACCTGGAATTACTAGGGCCACTCACCTATACAACTGAAGAAGAAGCATTTGCCAAAAAAATTCAAGAGGCTACAGGAAAACCCCAAGTAGGGATGGATGCGAGCATCCATGCGTTGTTACCTACAGCGGAACACCCCATGGGTGGATCAACTGATGTGGCTGACGTGAGTTGGAATGTGCCCAATATCAATTTAAGCGTTACGGTTGCTCCAAAAGACACCCCTTGGCATTCATGGGCTGTCGTAGCTTGTGCTGGGATGAGTATCGGACATAAAGGCATGGTCCATGCGGCAAAAGCCATGTCTATGACCATGGTCGATTTATTCCAACAACCAAAACTGGTTCAGGAAATAAAAAATGAATTCAAAGAGCGAAAAGGCGATGAGGTATATACACCTATGATTGAAGGACCAGCACCGCTTCAAGGGCATTAATAGCTCACTAATTTTTATGCAGATCAAGGTAGTTGAACTAGATCAAGTATGGAGGCTCAGACAAGAGATTCTGTGGCCAGATCGCCCCAGTTCGTTTAGCCAGGTGACTGGAGATGAATCAGCCCAGCACTTCGGTGTTTGGGCTGATGGCGATTGGCGCGCCGTAGTATCTATATTCGAGACCCATGAAGGGTTTCAACTCAGGAAACTCGGTACACAAGCATCCTACAGAAGAAGAGGATTTGGCCGAGAACTAGTGCAGCATGTCCTAAACTGGTGTTCTGAAAAAAAAGCAGCGGACGTATTCCTGGACGCACGAATACACCAAGTAAATTGGTATGAACAAGGAGGATGGGTAAAAAAAGGAAAGCCTTTTCAAAAATATGAAAAGGCCTACCAAAGAATGATTTATACCCTTTAAGGGATACGCTGTATACGCGCTCCAATTCCTTGTAAGCGCTCTACAATCCGCTCATATCCTCTGTCAATTTGCTCGATGTTGTGAATCGTTGAGGTCCCTTTAGCTGATAAGGCGGCAATCAAGAGCGATACACCTGCTCTGATATCCGGAGAAACCATCGTAGTGGCCTTAAGCGTACTCTGGAATCCATGCCCAATTACGGTAGCGCGGTGTGGATCACACAAGATAATTTTGGCCCCCATATCGATCAGTTTATCGACAAAAAACAACCTGCTTTCGAACATTTTTTGGTGAATCAACAACTCTCCTTTTGCTTGAGTGGCTACAACCAAAATAATACTCAACAAATCGGGAGTCAACCCTGGCCATGGAGCATCCGCAATGGTCATGATAGAGCCGTCGATGAATGTTTGAATCTGGTATCCATCCGTATGTGCTGGCACATAGATATCATCCCCTCTTCGCTCTAGTCGGATACCTAACTTTTGAAATGTAGCAGGAATCATCCCTAAATGTTCCCAACCGACGTTTTTAATCGTCAGCTCAGAACGAGTAATGGCCGCCATACCAATCCAACTCCCGATTTCAATCATATCAGGCAACATGGTGTGTTCCGTTCCTTTTAGGGCTTCTACCCCCTCAATGGTAAGCAGGTTAGAACCGATCCCTGAAATCTTTGCCCCCATGCGCACCAACATCTGACACAGCTGTTGCAAATAGGGTTCGCAAGCAGCATTGTACAAAGTGGTCGTTCCCTCGGCCAATACAGCCGCCATCACAATGTTGGCCGTTCCTGTAACCGAAGCTTCATCCAACAAAATATAAGCGCCTTTGAGTCGGTCTGCCTCTACCCCGTAGAAATGTTCTTCTTTATTGTACCTAAATTCAGCGCCTAGTTTAACAAATCCGTCAAAATGCGTATCTAATCTGCGTCGTCCGATTTTATCTCCTCCGGGTTTAGGCATATACCCTTTTCCAAATCTGGCTAGCATGGGACCCACCATCATAATGGAACCGCGCAGTCCACCGCCATCTTTCTTAAAAGCATCGGACTGCATATAGTCAACCTGAACATCACGAGCCTCAAAGCGATAACTATTCGGACCTAACTGTTCTACTTTAACACCAAAATCGGCTATCAATTGAATCAACTTATTGACATCAATAATGTTAGGTATGTTGTGAATCACCATGGGCTCTGGAGTCAAGAGCACAGCCGATAAAATTTGTAATGCTTCGTTTTTGGCTCCTTGTGGTGTAATTGATCCACTTAAAGGGTGCCCTCCTTCAATGATAAACGTTCCCATAGTTTGATTTAATACCTTTTTTTGGCTCGGTTGTTTTTGTGTTTTTTGTAATTGTTTTGTGGTTGATGTGTGCCGTATGGGCTTGATTTTCCATTGATTTTGAGGAATTCATCCGTAGTCGTCAGGGAATCTTCTTGATCTTTCAGGTTGATCGCACCTTGGCTCAGCTCAAAAAGATGCTGATAAATCACTTGATCCTCTACAGAGTCCTTATTCCAGTTGAGGTATGACTTTTTCATGTGGTTGGCAATCGCCCATTCCAATCCTTCTCTTTTCTCGCCAGCCTCCCATTGAACAGCTACATCAATCATTCTTTTGATGTTGTTGCCGTAAAAGCGGTACTTGGGAAAATTTTGTGGATAACTGAGCGGTTCTGGTTTTTGTTGTAGTTTTTCTTTTGAAGTAATGGGAAAAGGACTGTCCACATCGAGTTGAAAATCTGACATAATGAACAATTGATCCCATAACATATGTTGAAAATCAGCTACATCGCGGTATTGAGGTTGCAGATTACCCATCACAGAAATAATTGCTTGTGCGGCTTTATTCCGCTCATCACGGTCTGAAAGGGAAACGGCGTAGTCCACCATTTTTTGGAAATGTCTTCCGTATTCAGGAATGTGCAACGGGGAGCGTTCTGTGTTGTACTCCAAATGTTCTAATTGATCCAAGGTACTGGTTTTAGGGTGCAAAATACAAATTAATCCAGCCGTTTAGAGGGAAATAACGCCTTCAATTGAACCGACTAACTGATATTTATCGATGATTGATTGAGCCGATGGCATCGTGAGGCGAATACTCATGCTGGTGTATGTTCCTTGTTTGGATTTTTTTTCCGTGATCTCCGCTTCTTTTTCACCAAATAGCGCTCTGATTTGGTCTATTTTTTCCTGGTCTGTGGGTACAATAAACTTGAATAAATAAGGAGCTGGCCAAAAAGTTGATCGATTGAGCTGTGTGCGCAAACGGTCGTAAAAAGGGATGGAAGGATCTATATTCATGATATAAAAATACAAATTTAGGTGTTTTGATCCGGTTTCCCTATTGATATCAAATGATTAACTTGCGGGCCCATAGCCGTCATATGCCCCAAAGAATTGTCCTTACCGGTGGCCCATCTACGGGCAAAACAGCCATTATTCAAGCCCTTGAAGCTCAAGGACAACTGTGTATGCAAGAAATTTCTCGCGAAGTTACACAGGCCGCTCGTCAACAAGGAATTGAACAATTATTTGTTTCAGATCCCTTGGCCTTCAGTCAAGCCCTATTTGAGGGTAGAAAGACCCAATTTATAGAAAGTGGACAGATCGAATCCCCTAGGGTGTTTTTAGATCGAGGAATTATTGATGTAGTGGCCTATTTGAGGATGGTTAAGACCCCCTACCCTGATTATTTTGATCATGCCATTGAAGAGCACCGGTACGACGTTGTGTTTTATCTTCCTCCCTGGGAAGAAATTTATCAAAGTGATCAGGAGCGTTATGAAGACTTTTCATTGGCCCTGGAAATTGACCATCACCTGAAGGCTACTTATACTTCTTTTGGATACTCCTTGCATTTCATCGAACCTGGCTCGGTGGATTCAAGGATTCAATCTATTTTTGAGGTATTGAACAGCCAACCTTGAATTTAGCCTTAGCCAAACAAATTCTTCACCGATATTGGGGATATGACGAGTTTCGACCCAATCAATGGGAAGTGATTCAAGAAATCCTTTCGGGTAATCACACTATTGCTTTGATGCCTACAGGAGGAGGCAAATCCCTTTGTTTTCAAATCCCCGCACTCATGCTTCAAGGACTTTGTGTGGTGATTTCACCTTTGTTAGCGCTTATGGAGGACCAAGTGAATCAGCTCAATAAGCGAGGTGTTAAAGCGATGTTCATTCCTTCGGGGACACCTAAGAAAGAATTGGAACGATTGTTGGATAACGCGCATTACGGCGGGTATTCATTTCTTTATTTATCTCCAGAACGACTCCAAGATCACTGGATACAATCCAGGCTGTCCCACATGCCCATAGTGCTCTATGCGATTGATGAAGCTCACTGTATCGCACAATGGGGTCATGATTTTAGGCCTGCCTACTTGGCTTGCTCCACAGTGCATCAAATTAAACAAGCTCCGATCATAGCCCTGACCGCCACAGCTACCCCAGAAGTGGTTGAGGAAATTAGGACCCAACTCAACATACCTGGCGCAGTAGTCCACAAAACCACCTTTGCCAGAACAAATATTGAGTATCAGATCGTCAAGACCCAAGATAAATGGTATCGACTTAAACAAGTGCTGTCTGATCAACCAAAAAGTGTCATTATTTACACCAACAGCAAAGACCTCACCGAGCGATTGGCCGATGAACTTCAAAAAAATGGATACTCCGCTGATTTTTTTCACGGAGGACTTTCTGGAGAACAAAAAAGCCTTAAACTAAACGCATGGCTGGTGGATCAAACCCAAATCATGGTCGCTACCACTGCTTTTGGTATGGGAATAGATAAAGCAGATGTGGGTTTAGTCATTCACTATCAACTACCAGAAAACCTGGAACAATACTACCAGGAAACGGGTCGAGCGGGCAGAGATGGAGGAAAGTCCAAAGCGCTTATGCTGTACGACGATCAAGACCTGGGAAAAGCTAGAGATCAATTAGCGGCCAAAAAAGTAGATCGAACTTTTATCAAAGAAGTGTACAAACACTTACACGCCTATTTAAGAGTGGCTTATGGGGAAAAACCTGAAGGATCCTTTTTGTTTTCTATGCGTCAGTTTTGTGAGACTTATCAACTCACTGAGTCCAAGACTAGTCAAGCATTCTCTCTACTACACCACTACAAAATAATTCAGCTCAAGGAAATTCATCACCCAATGGCTCAAATCAAGTGGACTAAACCTGTTGATATTGAGTTGTGTGAACAAAACTCATCGCCCCATATACAATTCTTGGGTTGGCTATACCGTCACAAACCTAATACCAACCCCTGGGTAGTAGACATCAAAAATTTAGCGTCCAAAGCGCGTATATCTCAAAAGACACTTCATCATTTTTTGCAAATACTTCATCAATCTGATTACTTAAATTACCAAACTAAGGTGGAGGACACAGAGGTTGAATATATGGTTCCTCGTGAAGATGACCGTACTATTGAAGCGTTTTTACCCTCGTTAAAACCCTTGATGGAGAGCAAGCAAAAAAAACAAAACCAAATCTTTGATTACCTGGAATTGACCCAAGGATGTAGAATGAATTATATTCTGTCCTATTTTGGTGAACCGTCCAATGTTGTCTGCGGTATGTGCGATCTTTGTCGAGCTGTTGATTTACCTAGTTTGGAACAAACGCTTGAATTGAGGAAAACTATCGTCCGATTTTTGCAGATAAAGCCGTTAAACTCCCGAACTCTAGTGGATAAAATTGAAGCTCCAGAGGGATGGATATTGAGGGCGATTACTGAACTATTACAAGAGGAACTCATAGAAATTAATCGAGATAATGACTACAGTATTAAATAATAAACCGCGTATTGTGTTCATGGGTACCCCAGAATTTGCTGCTGAAATACTGGAAGATCTATGCCGTAAAGGGATAGATATTGTAGGAGTAGTTACCGCGGCTGACAAACCTGCCGGTCGAGGAAAACAGCTTAATCAAAGCGCTGTGAAGAAAAAAGCTTTGGCCTTGAATCTTCCCGTGTCACAACCTGTCAACCTCAAAGAGGAACAGTTTGTCTCTAGTCTTAAATCCTTATCGGCAGATTTTTTTGTGGTAGTAGCCTTTAGGATGTTGCCCGAGGTTGTTTGGTCGATACCTAGACTGGGTACATTTAACCTACATGCTTCGTTACTTCCCCAATACAGGGGTGCTGCGCCTATTCAATGGGCGCTCATGAATCGTGAAAAGCAGACTGGTGTCACTACATTTTTAATCGATCAACAGATCGATACGGGAGCAATACTCGAACAAATCAAAGTGGATATACCTCAAGGTTGTACAGGTGGCCTGCTTCACGACCTTTTGCTTGAGGCGGGAAAAAAATTGGTAGCTCAAACCATTGACCAATACAGCCAAGGGAATATCCTCCCCAAAAAACAACCAGATACCGCAAGTACGGAAGCGCCTAAACTCAATAAGGAGAACACTCGACTGGATTGGCAATGGCCCGGAGAAAAAATTGACGCTTGGGTAAGGGCGCTGAATCCCTATCCTGTAGCTTGGACAGAGCTAATTCAAAATGATTTAGTGAGCACGGCCAAAATATACGCAGGAAAATATGTTTCAGCGCCAAGCCATCTCCTGCCCGGAACACTCGTAATTGAAAAGAAAACTATGAAGGTCGCCTTGAAAGATGGCTGGTTTGTCATAGATCAAATTCAGTTACCCGGAAAAAAGCCAATGACTGCTGCAGCACTACTCAATGGATTTTCCCCTTCATCTGACGCATATCTACACTAGCCCCTTACTGGCACTCAAAAATGAAAAATAGCTGTGGTTATGAACAAAGCCTTCAAGTTATCAACAAAACAACCACTTTTTGTTGTGTTTACTTGCATTCAAGCCGAATCCGTATAAATTTGTTTATGTCATTATTACTTAATAACCCTTAATTTAAAAGCTATGAACAAAACTGAATTGATTGATGCTATGGCAGCTGACGCTGGCATCACCAAAGCTGCAGCTAAAAAAGCCCTTGAATCTTTCTTGGGTAATGTTGAAGGAACCCTTAAAAAAGGAGGAAGAGTTTCTTTGGTAGGCTTCGGATCTTGGTCAGTATCTGAAAGAGGTGCTAGAGAAGGAAGAAACCCTAGAACCAACCAAACCATCAAAATTGCTGCTAAAAAAGTAGTTAAATTCAAAGCTGGTGCTGAATTAGGCAGCGCTGTGAATTAATTACAAGCAAACGTTTTTTAAAAGCACCCTCTCGGGTGCTTTTTTTTTGCCATACCCATAAAATTAATTATATTGAATTAGATAACCTACTTATGATTCAAGAAGCACCACAAAAAGGTCATTTACTCGTTGCGGAACCCGCATTGACCGGTGACACCTCCTTTTCTAGGTCGGTAGTGCTTCTAGCGTCATACAATCAAAAAGGAAGTGTGGGCTTTATCCTTAATAAACCACTCGATTATCGACTCAACGACTTAGTTAACGAAATTGATCAACCTTTCCCTATATTCAATGGAGGACCTGTAGAACAAGATGCGTTGTATTTTATCCACAGAGTACCTCATTTGGTAGAAAATAGTCTAGAAATAAGTGATGGCGTTTATTGGGGAGGTAACTTTACCCAAATTATTGAACACATCAACCAAGGTGTACTGAAACACGAAGATATTCGGTTCTTTCTGGGTTATTCAGGGTGGGACCGAAAACAACTAGAGCAAGAACTTGAACACAAATCGTGGGTATTGGTAGAAAATGACCACAAACAGGCATTGCTAGACCATCCAGTTGATAATATGTGGCAAGAAAAGATGACGCTTCTGGGAGGCCAATACTTGCTCTGGACCCATGCGCCTGATGATCCTACGTTTAATTAATAATTACTGACTTATTTTGTCCCAGCTGTCCAAGGCATGTTGACAAGAAGATCGATCAAAAGCTGTTTTCCTAAACTGGTCAACGGCTAAAAAACCTGTTTGAGGCCCTAAAACAAATACGCCATCAGCTTTTTGTAGGTCAAACAAACTCATTGGTTTCTCCACTACCTTGAGTCCTGCTTCATTAAATCCTTTAATAGCTTGTGTACGCCATACATTGATTAATAGTCCACTATTTAGCTCCGGGGTAACTATTTCTTGATCCATCACGCAGAAAAATGAACCTAAATGGGTTTGTACCAACTCTTTTTGGGTATTCATCAACAAACATACATCGTACTCATTCTCTAAGCCATAAACGCTAGCCAGATAGTTGAGTGCCGTGAAATCAGTCATCGGAAATTGAGCTAATCCAGGAGTGATGTAGTAATCCCTATATAAATCAATGACGGTTTGCTTCAATAAACGAGGAACTTCTGAGAAAATTTGCACCGAAACATCTCCTTGTCCTGACCATTGTACAACCACATCGATCACAGAAGTATCCAACGTTTCCGATGGGTTGATCCTATCGGTGATTTGTGCAAGCAACCACTCTGGAGTGAACTGCATGCCAATGGGCATGCGTTTCATGCGCATTTTGGCCAGTAAGCTGCGGTAGTGATCCTCAAAAAATAAAAGACGGTTTTTTTCCCATCTGATGGACTCAGTGGTACTTAATACAATTTTTTCGTTCATTTAAACGGAACCTAAAATTTGTTTGAGCGAGGAAATTTGATTTTCCCAAAGCATTTTTGATTCTTCGATTTCATCCGGTTCAGAAAAGTCTGTAATCACCAAAGAAACATCTGAAGTAATCTCATCTTCGAGAATCTTCATTTCAAAATAAGAATCATCCCCTTCTGAAGCTTCCCACTTAAAGCGAACAAAAAACTCGTTTTTATGCTTGATTAATTTAGCGACTTCCTCAGACCCATTCCAAAAAAACGAATATTTTGGTCCACGAGAATGTACGTCATCGGCAAACCACTCGGAAAGTCCAGAGGAGGTTGAAATATATTGATACAGCATTTGTGGGGAAGCGTGAATAACAAACTCAAGCTCAAATTTAATCGATGAATTCATGCGTATTCTGGTAAAGTTTGGGCAATATATAGATTAATCAACGATTAAAAAACAAATGCCAAACAATAATTTGCCAGGGATCTTTGGGGCTGTTGAAATTTAACTTTATATTTGCACCCTGAAATTTTGGCGAGGTAGCTCAGTTGGTTAGAGCGTCGGATTCATAACCCGGAGGTCGGGGGATCGTGCCCCCCTCTCGCTACAAAGCCCTTCAACTTAGGTTGGGGGGCTTTTTTCGTATCTTAGCCTTCCGAAAAACAAGTCAACAGTGAAAAACTCCTTGCATGAACGCGTAGCCGATTTTTTAATGCGCTATCCCCCTTTTGATCGGTTAAAGCGCACTGATTTAATCGGTTTAACACAAGGAGTTACCGTAAAGTATTTAGAGAAAGAGCAATTGATCTTTAATCAAGGTGACTCGACACACTCTGTGTTTTATGTTGTGTACAAAGGTGCTGTGGCTATTGAGCAGAAAGACCCCACAGAACTAATCGATTTATGTGACGAAGGCGATCTATTCGGCTTAAGACCGCTTGTGCTGGGACCGGTGTATCAATTACAAGCCAGGGCCTATGAGGAGTCGATAGTGTACGCTATTCCTATTGAACTTTTCATGCCCATGGTGCACAACAATCCCCCAGTGGCTGACTTTATTTGGGCTAGTTTTCAAACCAATACGAGAAATCCTTTTTCTGAAAGTGATCGCGGTCAGCTATACGCGGCAGAATACACCATACAATCAGGAAACAATATCGAGGAACCCCATCCCTTAGACTTACAACCAATTGCTCATCGAGGAAAATTGGTCAAATGCAGCCCGGATACACCTATTGTAGCTTTGGCCAAAAAAATGAGGGACCACAAAGTAGGCTCTATTGTGGTTCATGACAAAGTGAGACCTGTTGGAATTATTACAGATAAAGATTTGCGCAACAAGATATGTACTGCTGAAGTCTCTTTAGAGGCTACGGCAGCTGAAATCATGGTCAGCCCGGTCTATACTTGTTTAGAAAATGTAACCGTGACTCATGCGCAGATGATGTTGGTCAGACACCGGATCAGCCATCTTTGCGTCACTGTAGATGGCACATCACAAAGCAAAGCTGTAGGGGTAATCTCTAAAGATGATGTATTGATGGCTATCGGTCAAAACCCCACCTTGTTGATCAAAGCCATTATGAGGGCTGAAAACACGTCCACCCTTAAAAAAATAAGGGTGCAAATCACCCATTTGATCCAGCGTTATTTAGACCGTAAAATTCCGACAAACATCATTGCTAATTTAATTACAGAATTAAACGATGCATGTATTAAGCAAATTATCCAATTACAACTCAAAAAGCGCAGTGAACCACCCGTCGCATTTGCCTGGTTGTCGTTAGGTAGTCAAGGTCGATCCGAGCAACTGCTGCAAACAGATCAAGACAACGCACTGCTTTATCAAGATCCACCTGATGGGCGGGAAGATGAGGTAAAAGAATACTTTTTGTCTTTGGGTAAGTCGGTGACCAAAAACTTAAAAACCATTGGGTATGAATACTGTCCTGCGGAGATGATGGCATCCAATCCTAAGTGGTGTCTATCGGCCAGCGAGTGGAAACAAAACATTCAACATTGGATTCAAAACCCTGGAAGAGAAGAAGTGTTGCTCTCCTCTATATTTTTTGACTACAACTTCACTTATGGCAATAAAACTTTGGTTGAATCACTCTCCGATGAAGTCTTTGAACAGATCAATTTGCACCCTGTTTTTTTAGCGCATTTTGCTTTGGGCGCCCTACAAAGCCCTCCCCCTACTGGGTTTTTCAGAAGTTTTATCGTTGAACAAGACGGGACGAACAAGGATCGATTTGATTTAAAAAGACGAGCGCTTATGCCGTTAATCGATGCAGCCCGGGTGCTGATCCTCTCCCATGGAGTTAAAGATGTCAACAATACTCAAAGACGCTATGAAAAACTAGCCCAATTGGAACCTCAAAATGAAGAGCTCTACATGGACTGCGCCACGGCTACCAAAGACCTCATTAAGTTCAGAACCAAACAGGGATTGGCCCAAAATAACTCAGGGAGATATATTGAACTGTCTCTGCTGACAAAAGAGGAAAAAATAAAATTAAAAGCTACGTTCCAAGCGGTAAAACACATTCAAGAACTGCTTAAATTGAGGTTTAACTTGACAGCGATGATGTAATGTGGTGGAAAAAACCCAAACAACTCCCTGAATTTTGGCAGCGTTATTTGACGCTCATGGATAGTCCACCACCCAAATCATTGGAGGAAAAAACATTTGTAGTACTGGATACAGAAACTACCGGTTTTCATCCCAAAAAAGATAGAATCATCAGTTTTGGCGCCATTAAAGTGCGCAACAACAGCATCATTTTGGCTGATTGTATTGAATTTTACATCGCCCAAGACCACTACGATGCCCAATCTGCTCCGATACACGGCATATTACAGAGTGAAACAAAAAATCAACTCAATGAGCTGGAAGCTCTAGAAAAAATAATCGACTACCTGGCCAACCACTACATAGTAGCCCACCACGCAGGATTCGATGTGCGTATGATCAATCAAGCATTAAAGCGACATGGCTTGTCTCCACTAAAAAATAAAGTATTTGACACGGGTTATCTACATAGAAAATCACTGATCCACAGCCCTCTCGTGGACAGAGATAAAATCTATAGCCTAGATGAACTGGCCGAAAAATACGATATCCCCAAAAAAGACAGACACACTGCATTGGGAGACGCCTACATTACTGCCTTACTGTTTTTGAAAATCTCTCACCACATCAAGGAGAAAGATAAGCGTTTGCTCTACAGATAGCCCGATTACACCCAGTAGTTACTGAGCTAAAAACTGACAAACATTGGCCTCAATACGTGCGATGATATCACTCAATTCAGCCTTTACAAACGGTTCTCCGGTAATCTGCTCGTACAGTTCTATATATCTTTGGGAAATTGTTTCGATATATTCATCGGACATTTCTGGTAGGATTTGCCCTTCAAGGCCTTGAAAACCATGAGAAATTAACCATTGACGCACAAACTCCTTGGAGAGTTGTTTTTGCGGAAGACCTTGCTCTTGCAGCGACGCATAGGTGTCAGCATAAAAATATCGAGAAGAGTCTGGCGTATGGATTTCATCGATCAGCACAATTTTTCCTTCTTTGGTTTTACCAAACTCGTATTTGGTATCCACCAAAATAAGTCCTCTAGCCGCGGCCAATTCTGTACCTCTTTGAAACAAAGCGCGGGTGTATTGTTCGAGCAATGCGTAGTCCTCAGCCGAAACAATTCCGCGTCTGACAATTTCCGACGCTGAAATGTCTTCGTCGTGAAGGCCCATTTCTGCCTTCGTAGCTGGCGTGATGATCGGCTCTGGGAATCGGTCGTTTTCTTTCATCCCTTCCGGCATGGTCACTCCACATAGCTGTCGCTCACCAGAGGCATAGGTTCTGGCGGCATGTCCGGACAAATATCCACGGATCACCATCTCCACTTTCAAAGGGGTACACGCATGTCCTATGGCGACGTTTGGATCTGGAGCGGCCATCAACCAGTTGGGTACAATGTCCGCCGTGGCTGCCAACATTTTAGTGGCTATTTGATTGAGGATTTGTCCCTTAAAGGGTATTCCTTTAGGCATAACTACATCAAAAGCGGATAAACGATCCGTGGCGACCATGACCAATAGATCGTTTTGTACTGTGTAAACTTCTCTGACTTTTCCCCGGTAAACATCAATCTGTCCTGGAAATTCAAAATGGGTATGGGTAAGTGTTGGCGTCATGGATTAATTTTGGTGTTCAATATGTTTGTAGGCTTCGATCACTGCTTTCACGAGTTTGTGACGGATGACATCTCTATCATCTAAATGCACCATGCCTATTCCTGGTACATCTTTTAGAATAAGAAGAGCTTCCTTGAGTCCAGAGGTAACCCTTCTGGGTAAATCGATTTGACCTGGGTCACCAGTGACAATAAACTTGGCATTTTTCCCCATACGGGTCAAAAACATCTTCATTTGTGCATGGGTGGTGTTCTGCGCTTCATCCAAGATCACAAAGGCATTGTCCAAAGTTCGGCCGCGCATAAAGGCCAATGGGGCAATTTGAATCACCCCAGTCTCCAAAAATAATTGGAGTTTTTCAGGGGGAATCATGTCTCTTAGCGCATCGTACAAGGGTTGCATGTACGGATCCAATTTTTCTTTGAGGTCACCCGGCAAAAAACCCAAATTTTCTCCGGCCTCTACGGCAGGTCGAGTCAAAATAATGCGTTTGACCTGTTTGTCTTTTAGCGCACGAACAGCCAGGGCAACACTGGTGTATGTTTTACCCGTACCTGCAGGACCGATGGCAAATACCAGGTCATTCAGCTCTGCGCTGCTCACTATTTTTCGTTGATTGACGGATTTAGCCGTAATGACCTTTCCGTTAATCCCATGAACGATCACCTGATCCATGGCGGCAAACTCTCTAGGGGCAGTTTGGTGGTCACCAGCCAACACCATGGAAATAATTTGTTCGTTCATTTGATTATATCTGGCGTAATGCGAGGTGAGCTGTTCGATTTTCTCTTGAAAATCATTGAGTTGTGCTTCATCTCCGTAGGCCTTGATCACGTTTCCTCTAGCGACAATTTTCAACTTGACGAAATGCGCTTTTATCAGGGTGATTGTCTCTTGGTTTTGCCCAAAAAATTCTCTTGGGTTAATATCGGTCAATTCAATGCTGAGCTCGTTCAAATAAGGTAGAATTAAATCGTTGTACGCCCTTAAGGTTGGTGATTAAAAATAGCTAAATTTGTGGCACAAACTTAACCAAAATACCTTCTTTTGGTTTAGAATAATATCAACAAAATCAATGCCTTTAGTCACCTTAACGACTGATTTCGGAATCAAAGACCACTATATAGGTGCTCTAAAGGGCGCTATGATGGCTGCTGTGGAAGGAATACAGATTGTTGATATCTCACACCATATCCAGCCTTACCACATTGCTGAGTGCGCCTACGTGCTTAAAAATGCCTACCATCACTTCCCCAAAGGAACCATTCATGTGGTCGGTGTGGATACGCAATGGACGGAGGATAACCGACATATTTTGGTGTTGGTGGACGGTCATTATTTTATCACCGCCAACAACGGGGTCATCGCGCTGATCACCCAAGAAATAGCTCCTGAGCAAGTATTTGAAATCAATATGCCCCAAATGGAGCGCAATACTTTTCCCACCTTATATGTATTTGCCCCGGTAGCGACACACCTAGCGCGGGGTGGAACACCTGAATTAATCGGTAAACCATTTACGGGATTAAAAGAACGGGCTGAATTTAAGGCGCGTGTCAGCGATGATGGAAACACGCTGTATGGCCATGTGATGTATATCGACAATTACGGAAATGCCATTACCAACATCAGTAAACCATTTTTTGAGGCCTGTAGAAAAAATAGATCATTCGAGATAGCTGCTCGAAGCGCCAGAACCACCCGCATCAGTCAAGGATACGAAGACATCGGCACACAAGAATCAAATCTGCGCTCAGGCGGACATTTGGTATGTCTGTTTAATACCGCTCAGTGCTTAGAAATTGCTATTGCGCAAGGAAGTGCTCAAAACGGTGGGGCTTCCTCCCTATTGGGCCTTCAATACCGCGATCAGATCACCGTTCAGTTCTTCAACTAGTTCACCAAAACACTTATCAACCAATACGGTGTTGATAAGTTTGTTTTAGTGGGTGGAAGGGTTTAAATATCTTTGTTTTTGACCTAAAAAGACATAATTTATGAAATTCATTGTTTCGAGTGCCTCTTTGCTCAAGCAACTCCAAATTCTAGGGGGTGTCATCAACAACACAAACACACTGCCTATTTTGGATCACTTCTTGTTTGCTTTATCACCCAATGAGTTGGTGGTCTCCGCATCAGATTTAGAAACCACCATGGTAACCACCTTAAGTGTAGAAACCAATGATTCAGGTCGCATAGCTGTTCCCGCACGTCTTTTGCTGGAAACACTAAAAACTTTTGCCGAACAACCATTGACTTTTGTTGTTCAGTCCAATAACACCGTGGAAATAAGTGCCAATAACGGTAAATACGCTCTAGCTTATGCAGCTGGAGATGAATTCCCCAACACCATACAATTAAGCAATCCAAGTCAAACCCATATGGATGGGGATGCCTTGGCTACGGCTATCAGCAAAACAATTTTTGCAGCGGGTAACGATGATTTGCGACCTGTGATGAGCGGCGTATTTTTTCAACTCTCCACAGAAGGACTGACTTGTGTGGCTACGGATGCCCATAAATTGGTGAAATACCAGAGAAACGACGCAACGAGTCAAGGGAGTGCTGAATTCATCATGCCCAAAAAACCTCTAAACTTGTTGAAAGGCATCTTAATGGGATCCACTACCCCAGTGACGATAGAATACAATGAGTCTAATGCGCGCTTTAGTTTTGACCAAACTTCCTTGGTGTGCCGATTGATTGATGGCAAATACCCGAACTACGAGGCCGTAATTCCCAAAGAAAACCCCAATATGTTGGTGATTTCTAGAACCGCTTTGTTGAGTTCAGTCAAAAGGATTTCCATCTTTTCCAATAAAACAACCCACCAACTTCGCCTGAAAATCGCTGGTGCCTCCTTGCAGATCTCTGCGGAAGATATCGACTACAGCAATAAAGCGGAAGAACAACTCAAGTGCGTATACCAAGGAGATGACATGCAAATCGGATTTAACGCGCGCTTTTTAATTGAAATGCTCAACAACCTATCCTGCGACGAAGTGCGTTTGGAAATGAGTATGCCCAACAGAGCAGGAATATTAACGCCTGTTGACGGACTGGATGAAGGAGAACAGGTCACCATGTTGGTGATGCCAGTCATGCTAAACAGCTAGTACTATTTAAAAAACTTGATAGAAAACGGGTAGTCGACAGGCTCCCCGTTACTTGTTTTTATCGCATTAATAATCGGAAACGCTAAGCCGATCAATCCTATAGCAATCAAAGCCAAAATACCGATACCCAAAAATATCAACGGTATGCTGATCAACGCATACAGCATCATGCTCAATTGAAAGTTAACGATTTTCTTTCCGTGTTCTTCCATGTCCCAAACCTTATCTTTTTGGGTCAACCAAAGCACTAGGGGTACAATCAAACCGCCAAATCCCGAGACAAAATCGAGAAGTTGGCATAAATGGGTTACCACGAGTAACGATCGGTCTTCTCTTTTCATGTGATAAATTTTTGTCAAAGTACCCAATTATTTGGACTACCCCAAACAACTCCTAGCTTTTCCGAGGTAGTTTTTCCTATTTTTGTTCCATGTCGCATAAACCCACCATCATTGCCGTAGCTACCCCATCAGGTAGTGGAGCCATCGCTGTGATTCGTTTATCTGGTCCTCAAGCTATCCTATGGGTCAATGATTGTTTTCAATCCATCAAACCAAAAAAGTTAATCGACCAAAAATCCCACACCGTTCACTTGGGTTATTTGCACGAAGGGGAAGCTGTAATCGATCAAGTTTTGGTGACTTTATTTAGAGGACCTCACTCCTACACAGGCGAGGATGTGGTGGAGATTTCTTGCCACGGATCCACCTATATTCAACAGCGCATCATGCAACTATTCCTTGGTTTAGGGGCGCAAGTAGCTCAAGGTGGCGAGTTTACACTCCGGGCATTTCTAAACGGCAAAATGGACTTAAGCCAAGCCGAAGCAGTGGCTGACTTGATCCAAAGCGAAAGTGAAGCTGCGCACCAAATAGCCCTACAGCAAATGCGTGGGGGGTTTGGTTCACAGCTCAAGGACCTGCGCGCTCAACTGATGCATTTTGCTTCCCTGATCGAGTTGGAGTTGGATTTTGCTGAAGAGGATGTCGCTTTTGCCGATCGAACTGCCTTGCAACAACTCTTGCAAAATATCAGTGAGGTACTAAAATCCCTGATCGACTCATTTGCCTTGGGCAATGTGCTCAAAAACGGAGTGCCCGTAGCCATCATCGGTCCACCTAACGCAGGCAAATCTACCCTGCTGAACACGTTACTTAACGAGGATAAAGCACTGATTTCCGATATTCCTGGCACGACCAGAGACGCCATTGAAGATGAAATCAACCTGCGCGGAGTTCGGTTTAGACTGATCGATACCGCAGGGATTCGCCAAACACAGGATGTGGTCGAACAGATGGGTATCAAAAAGTCATTCGAAAAAACCGCCCAAGCCTCCTTAGTGCTCTACCTATTTGATAGTGTTGAAGCGGCCCAAAATAAGGCATACTTAACCGAACTTTTGTCAGGCTTTGATGCCCTAAAAACTGAGTTTCCCGACAAGCACCTATTACTTCTAGCCAATAAAGCGGATGGACTTACGACCAGTGAACAGTCAACTCTAGAAACTACGCTCCCCCCGTTTACCTATATCGCAGCAAAAAACAAAACAGGTATTGACTCCTTGATCGACCAACTATTGGCCCATGTGCTCCAAGGACGCCACCATCAAGGCAACACTATTGTCACCAATAGCCGTCATTACGCATTGCTGTTGCTCAGTCAAGAAGCGATCGATCAAGTAAAACAAGGCATTGCACAAAACCGCAGCTCAGATCTGCTGGCGGTAGACATACGCCAAGCACTTCAACATTTTGGTGCCATCACCGGAGAAATCTCCTCAGACGAACTGCTGGGCAATATTTTTTCCAATTTCTGTATTGGAAAGTAAAGTGTGTTTCCGTTGATTTAATTTTATTTACTCTACTATTTACATCCTAAACAAAGCAGGTATATTTGCTTTGGCTATTGTGTAGATGTTCATTGCCTGACACGAGCATTTCTTGCTACATTCATTTTAATCCATTATCCGGAAAAGAGGCATTGAACAAAG
>DFSJ01000126.1:0-1619 GCA_002378585.1 Flavobacteriaceae bacterium UBA3440
GCTGCTTTTTCCTGTTGGTCAGCGCCCAGTTGGTTGAGGATATTCAAGAGGTGCATTTTCATGTGCCCTTTTTGAATCCCTGTAGTAACTAAGGATTGAACGGCCGCCCAGTTTTGTGCCAATCCAGCCGCAGCGACAATACCCATCAGTTGTTGTGCTGAGGGTCTGCCCAGCATTTCCAAGGACCATTTGACCAGGGGGTGCAACTGCGTCAATCCGCCCACGGTACCTAACGACAGGGGCACTTCGATCCAGAATTTAAAAACTCCGTCTTCTATACTGCAGTGGGTCAGTGACGTGTATCGACCATCTTTGGCTGCGTAGGCGTGTACACCAGCCTCTATGGCCCTAAAATCATTGCCCGTAGCTAGCACTACAGCGTCAATCCCGTTCATGATGCCCTTGTTGTGCGTCACTGCTCGATATGGTTCCACCCGAGCTATGTCAACGGCTTGTTTGATTTTTTCGGCAAATGCTTCCGCACTCATTCCCTCAACACCCCCTAAATCTTCGACGGGACAGGATACCTCAGAGCGCACCGTGCAATCAGGTACGTAGTTAGAGAGAATACTCATCACCACGGTGAGGGAAGGGTCCTCTGCTTTTAAGGTTTGAGCGAGCTGCTCCAAGCAGGAATTGATAAAGTTGGCGCCCATAGCATCAGCGGTGCCAAAGCGCACAAATAGCTGGTAATAATCAGGCAAATCCTGAGTTTTATCCACCAAGGCTATGGAGCGAATGCCGCCTCCGCGTTTCTCCATATTGGCCACTAAAGGGGCTACGCTTTGCAGTAAAAGCGGCTTGATCCGATCAAAAAATTGTTGCGTTTCCTCCGGGCTTCCGGAGCGCGTAAAGTGTACTTGGCCGATCTTGTCGGTACCCATGATGCGGGTGTGAAAACCACCTCGGGAGGCCCAGTATTTAGCTGATTTACTCGCGGCGGCCACTACCGAGCTCTCCTCGATCACCATAGGTAGTGTATAGGATACCCCGTCGATGAGAAAGTTGGGCGCTACGCCAAAAGGCAGGTAAAAATTGGTGAGGGTATTTTCAATAAACTCATCGTGTAACTGTTGCGTCTGGGGATCTGGGTGCCAGTACGCCTCCAATAAGGAGGTTACCGCCTGGGGATCGGACGCGTAGGTGTCGACCACCCACTTTATTTTTTCTGATTTAGTCCATTTTGAAAATCCGTCTACCGATGAGGCCATGTGCTTATTTTGTCCCAAAGATAAGCCAATGTCCATTTTTATGTTATTTTTAGGAACCTAAAAAAAATTGAGATGAATCACATCAATACCCTTCGGGGTTGGGCATTGGGCGCATTGGCCTGTATGTTTATCGCTAACGTTGCTGAACTTCACGCCCAGACAAAATCCATCACCATTGAAGAAATATATAACGGCACCTTTAGAACCCAGGGGATGGACGCTTTGCGCTCCCGCAACAACGGAACTGAATATACGGTACTTCAGATGGATCGGGCGACAAAAACCCAGTCTATTGATCTTTTTGACTACGCTACGCTTTCCAAAGTAGGCACGCTATTAAGCACCCAAGATGTTCCCGAGGTAGGCGTGTTTAGCAGTTATGCATTCAGCCCTGACGAATCTAAAGTG
>DFSJ01000126.1:1974-2777 GCA_002378585.1 Flavobacteriaceae bacterium UBA3440
CGATCGCTGGTGCAGCTCACGAATCACAAAATCCAAGAGCCCACATTTTCCCCTGATGGAAGCAAAGTGGCCTATGGGTACCAAAACAACCTGTACTATGTCGATTTGATTTCTGGGGTACATCACCAAATCACCCAAGACGGCGAGAAAAATGCGATCATCAACGGCATTACAGATTGGGTGTATGAGGAAGAATTTAGTTTTGTGCGCGCCTTCGATTGGAATTCCAATGGAACTGCTTTGGCCTGGATCCGCTTTGATGAGCGTGCCGTTCCAGAGTTTTCCATGGATATCTATGGATCCGAGCTCTATCCCACCCAACAGGTGTTTAAGTACCCCAAAGCCGGTGAGGCCAATGCGGTGGTTTCGGTCCACGTCTATCAGTTAGCGGATCAATCGGTTCAACAAGTACCCGTTTCGGCGGAGTACATTCCCCGCTTACAGTGGCGCAACAACCCTAATTGGTTGAGTTTGCAGACCTTAAACAGACACCAAAATGAGTTGACCCTCCACAATTACGACTACACTACCGGCACCCTGAGTGTGTTGCATACCGAAAAAGACGCCGCCTATGTGGATGTAACTTTTGACTTAACCTTTTTGGAGGATGACCGATACATTTGGAGCAGCGAAGCCAGCGGTTATAACCACTTGTACTTGTATGGTGCCAATGGAAAAATGCAGCGTCAGATCACTCAAGGTCCTTGGGAAGTAACCAGTTACTACGGGTACGACGCCAAAACCAAACAAATATTTTTCCAGTCTACCACCCAAAGTTCCATTCAGCGCGATGTCTATGCCAT